>JBBAQV010000234.1:0-1006 GCA_040400125.1 Burkholderiaceae bacterium | reverse complement strand
TGCTGTAGATGTTGGTGAAGACCTTGAATTCGGGGGCGCAGCGGATGTCGTAGCCATAGCTGCTGGTGCCGTAGCTGACGATTTTTTCGCCAGCGGCGTTTTGGCGGATCTGTCCCGGCTCGAAAGGCTCAATCATGCCGTGCTCTTCAGCCATGCGGCGGATCCATTTGTCGCTCTTGATGCTCATCGCTTAACCTCAGAATGTTTCGTTTATTTTACGGGCGACCGCAAAGCCACGTGCGGCGGATCAAAATTTTCGTATACGATATTCAAAATTAAACGTTTTTTTATATGCTTCCTTGGATCACCTCCGACACATCAGAACGCATCAGAAACATGCGCGAAACCTCGCTGGCCAAGCTGGTGCGGGAGGATTTGCTTGAACATATCCTCAAGGGTCAACTGGCGCCGGGCGACCGCATCAACGAACCTGACGTTGCCAAACGTTTGAACGTATCGCGGGTTCCTGTTCGAGAAGCTTTGCGCGAATTGGAAAGCTCTGGTCTGGTGATCTCACGAAAGCACGCAGGCGTATTTGTCAGGGCCATCGAGACCCAAGAGGTGCGTGACTTGTATGAAATACGCAGCCTGCTTGATGGTTTTGCCGGCGCCAAATCCGCCGCCCTGCCCGACCCTGCCAGACAAGAGCTGACCCGTGCCCTGAATGTCTCCATAGCCACCATGCGTGAAGCCAGCGCTCAACACAATCTGTCCGCCTATTACTCGGAAAATCTGCATTTTCATTGGCTGATCGTAGTGGCTGCACACAACGAGCAGCTCAGCCGCACCTACCAAGAGGTGGTGCAAAAGCTGCACTTGTCCCGACTGCAAAGCTTGGCCCAAGTCAGCGGCATGGCCACATCGATTGAAGAACACCAAAACATCAACCAAGCCATTGAGCATGGAGATGTGCGCAGCGCACAGAGCCTGTTGGCCGATCACGTCACTCAGGCGCACCAGCGCTTGAGCCGAAGCCTGACAGGCACCGAAATGAATTCAACCACCC
>JBBAQV010000233.1:0-1013 GCA_040400125.1 Burkholderiaceae bacterium | reverse complement strand
GGTCATTGCATCACTCCATTCATTCCACCAATAAGGATTTCGACAGGAGCCACTTTCGGCACCGCGGGCTTGGATCGGCTGCGAGGATCCGACTTTGCTTGACCTTCCTCTGAACGCAGCGCAATTCCCAGCCTTCCCTGAAACTGCCCGCCAAGCACAATCTCAGCAACGGATGCAGGAACGGCAAGGGTCATGCTGCTGTAGCCGTCGATGGGTGTATTCGATCCCTGGGAGTCGATTCGTTGGGTACGTTGCCCCGTAGCCATTACACGCAGGTTCTGGGCAACCATTCGAGCCCGATGAGACGATCCAGGCTGCGAATCAGAGGAGATCCTGACCAGGTCCCCCTGTGAATCGCTCGGACTCGTCACAGTGGCGGCCCAGAGATCGATACGGTCCCCGGGTTGAATCAGTCCGCCAACCGAAGAGACTTCATCCACCGAGATGGAGACCGCTCGATAACCCGGTTCAAGCTTGAGTGCAGCACCTAAATCAGTCTGCTTTCGAAGATGCTCCAGCGCCAACGGGTGGCCAGCCTTAACGGCAACCGCCAATGGAATATGGTGGACCGAGTCGAAATCGATGGGGCTTAGGGCATTGGGGAGCGACCATTCCACAGGAATCTTTCGAACAGCAATTGTCTCTGCACTGGCTTTGTCGCCGGGCTGGAGATCCCGAGCGGCGACAAGAACCTCGACGAGACCGCCACGAGGAAGCATGCGATCCCTCTCGGCGGCGACCTGATCAGCCGCATAGCGCTGTGTTGCAAAGAAGGCGAAGAGTGCCGCAATCAGGCCAACGCCAATGGGCCAGTGCCGACCAACAAGGGCGATCACCAACGAGATATGGAAACGCTGGGAAATACGTTGAAGATGTTGTTTCATAGAAGTTTCACCAAGGAAGAGATAACGAAAAACCATAGTTACGAAGCGCTTGAATCAGTGCCTTGATGAGTCCGGAGGGCGACTGCTCAAGAACAATCCAAAACACAAGAAACACTGCGGCCACCAAGA
>JBBAQV010000232.1:0-1015 GCA_040400125.1 Burkholderiaceae bacterium | reverse complement strand
CGTCGGCCGATGCTTGCCACGCCCTGAATGGGGAATTCGCCAAGGCCCTCAACGGTGACCACATAAATTCCGGAGAGCAACAGGTCATTGGCCACGGGCAGATTCAATGTTGGGAAGCCAATGGTGCGGCCCAGCTGGCGGCCATGGCCAACCCGCGAGGTGACATTGAGTGGCCGGCCCATCAGTTTCTCAGCGGCCTGAAGATTGCCGGCGTGAATCACCTGACGCAGGCCTGAACTTGAGACCCGCTCACCTTCAAGACCAACGGTGCCAACGCCATGAACTGTCCAGCCGAATTCTTCCTGGGCAACGGTGAGCATCTGCAAATTACCGCGCCGTCCGGCACCGAAGCAAAAATCATCACCAATGACCAGGTGTTGCGTTCGCAGCGTCTGGTGAAGAAAGCGTTGCATGAACTCTTCGGCCGTCATGGAGGCCAGATGGCGACCAAAGCGCAAAAGCCAGAGCTCATCGACGCCCATCTGCTCGAGAACATGGGCTTTGCTGCGAAGGCCTTGAATGCGCCCTGGGTTTCGTTCGGGAGCAAAGTAGCTTCTTGGGTGGGGTGCGAAGGTCACCACGGTGAGCCGAAGGGCCTCGCGCCCAGCCAGCTCTTGTGCTTTTTTGATCAACGCCTGATGCCCAAGGTGTACGCCATCGAAGTTACCAATGCAGACCGCACGCCTTACAGCGGCCTTGGGGCCGTCTTCGTTGGCGCGAGCTCGTGGTGGCCCAAGGCCCTGGTTGGGAGAGGAAATTCCTTGGAAAATCAGCATGTTGGCGGCGTTGAAGCCCTCTGATTGAACGAACCTTGAATTATAGGGTGCCGGTACAATTCAGCCCTATGAAACGCCTTGTGATTCTTCTGTCTGGACGTGGCTCGAACTTTCGGGCCATTCTCGAGGCGATTGAACGTTCCCGCCTTCCGGTTCAGGTTACGGCCGTGATTTCGAATCGCCCGGACGCTCCTGGCCTGGCCCTCGCCCGAGATTGTGGTATCCCCGCTCGCCTGATT
>JBBAQV010000231.1:0-1018 GCA_040400125.1 Burkholderiaceae bacterium | reverse complement strand
CACGGCCGATCTGCCAGGTCTCCAAACCATGGGCAGCAGCATCGGCGAGATTGGTGCCACGGCGAGTGTCGAACACCCAACCGGGTCGCCGCATCCGTGCAGCAATGGTGGCCCAGTCAAGATGGCGATACTGAGCCCAATCCGTGAGGATTAAAACCGCATCAGCACCCTCACAGGCCGTGATGACACCATCAACGCGCTCAAAACAACCAGCAGCTGGGATCTGATCGGTACCAGCCACCAAAAGACGCTGAATTTCATCAAGCGATACCTGGGGATCATGGATGCTCAGCGTGGCTCCATCATGGAGAAGATCACGACAGATCGCGATGGCCGGACTTTCGCGTGTGTCGTTGGTATCGGCCTTGAAGGCAAAGCCAAGAACGGCGATACGCTTATCACGCAGGGTGCCAAACAGAGCCTTCACAATCATCTGGGAAATGCGACGCTGCGACCAGCTGTTGAGATCCAGCACAGATCGCCAGTAGGTCGCCACCTCGCGGGATCCGTAATGCTCAGCCAAATAGATCAGATTGAGAATGTCTTTCCGAAAACAACTGCCACCGAATCCCGGGCCAGGCTTGAGAAATTCAGACCCGATGCGACGGTCTGCTCCTATGGCTTGCCGCACCTCATCAACATCGGCACCCGTTTCCTCGCAGAGTGCGGCAATAGAGTTGATCGATGAGATGCGCTGGGCAAGAAAGGCATTAGCCGTGAGTTTGGCCAACTCTGCCGACCAGAGATTGGTTGTAATGATGCGGCTCGGATGCACCCAGTTTGCATAAATACCCGTTAGCTCGGCAACGGCGTGATCACTGAATCCACCAACAAGCACCCGATCGGGATTCTGCAGGTCTTCAATGGCCGTGCCTTCAGCCATGAACTCGGGGTTGGAGAGGATTTCAAAATGATTACCGCTTCCCTGGCTTAAGATCTTGCGCAGCACATCTGCTGTACGCACGGGCAACGTGGAGCGTTCCACAACAATCGTGGAGCCCGTTGCCACCTCAGCAAC
>JBBAQV010000230.1:0-1045 GCA_040400125.1 Burkholderiaceae bacterium | reverse complement strand
TGACATCGTGAGGAAGGTCGAAATCCGACGCCTTCACCACACCACCGCCTTGCTTGCGCAGGGAGATGAGAACATCGTTTCGGCCTTCGAGATCAAAAACGACACCTTTAAGGTTCAGCAAGAGGTCAACCACATCTTCCTGGACGCCTTCAATCGTGGAGTATTCGTGAACGACGCCGGAAATTTGTACCTCCGTGGGGGCAAAGCCTTCCATGGACGACAACAAGACACGGCGCAAGGCATTGCCGAGGGTGTGGCCAAAGCCACGCTCGAAAGGCTCCATCACGATCTTGGCGGAATGGGTTCCGGTTGACTCAACTTCAATAATGCGCGGCTTGAGAAATGCTGTTTGCATATGAATCCTTCGCGTGAATTAGCGTGAATTAGCGTGAGTACAACTCGACGATCAAGCTTTCATTGATCTCTGCAGAGAGATCAGAGCGATCGGGTACCTGCTTGAAAACGCCTTCCATTTTTTTGGTGTCGACAGAGACCCAGGATGGGAAACCGTTTTGCTCAGCGAGCTGCACGGCAGCAATCACGCGGGCCTGGGCCTTGGACTTTTCCGTGAGCGAAATGACGTCGCTTGGGCGAACCTGCGCCGAGGGAACGTTCACGCTCTTGCCGTTGACAAGAATGGATCGATGACTCACAAGCTGGCGAGCTTCGGCTCGGGTGGATCCGAATCCCATGCGAAACACGACGTTATCAAGGCGTGACTCGAGGAGTTGGAGAAGGCTTTCGCCGGTGTTGCCTTTTTGCTGGCTGGCCGTGGCGAAGTAACGACGAAATTGGCGCTCCAACATGCCATAGATGCGCTTGACCTTCTGTTTTTCGCGCAGCTGTTTGCCGTAGTCGGACAAACGAGCGCCAGAGGTTCGGCCATGCTGGCCGGGCTTGCTGTCTTGCTTGCACTTCGAGTCAAGCGAGCGACGCGCGCTTTTCAAGCCAAGGTCGGTGCCTTCGCGGCGGGAGAGTTTACAACGTGGTCCTGTATAACGTGCCACTTCGATTCCTTTTCGAAAAACGTTTGGGCCGATCAACG
>JBBAQV010000229.1:0-1063 GCA_040400125.1 Burkholderiaceae bacterium | reverse complement strand
ACCAGGACTATTACAAGAAGAACGAGCTGCGCTACAACTACTATCGCTTGAGTTGCGGGCGGGACGCGCGGGTTAAAAAGCTCTGGGGTTAAGACCCCGGCGCCGGGACAGTCGTCTTGGCCTTGACCTTTCTTCCAAGGTCAAAAGCGCCAGCAGGGAAATGCAAGCGGCCTAAGTTTGCATCGGCTGCGCCACCAGCTTCACTCCCAGTGCGGTGCAGACTCGGGAAATCGTGTCAAAGCGCGGATGCGATGTGGGGCGCAGGGCTTTGTAGAGGGCTTCGCGGGTCAGGCCCGATGCTCGGGCCACTTCGGTCATCCCGCGTGCGCGAGCAATGGTTCCCAGCGCGAGGGTCAGCTCGGCTGGGTCGTTTTCTTCCAGAACCAGTGTCAGGTAGTTGGCCACGTCCTCGTCGGTCTTGAGGTGTTCGGCCATGTCGAAATCGGGCAGGTCCTCGACATTGATCTTTCTTTTCATGGTCAATCACTCCGTGATGGTTCGACTCAAGGCAATGGCGCGGTGGATGTCGTCGGCTTGGCTGGATTTGTTGCCACCGCCCAGCATCACGATCAGCGCTTGGTCTTTTTCGATGAAATACATGCGCCAGCCGGGCCCAAAAAACTCCCGCATTTCCTGAACGCCTTCACCCACAGGCGCCACATCACCCAGCAAACCGCGTTGTGCTTTCTCGAGTCTTCGAGCCAAGCGAAGCCGCGTCATGCTGTCTTTTAGGCTCCCTAGCCATTCATCAAATTCAGGCATGCGCTTGATCGTGTACAGGTTGATTGTAATCATTTGTTCACGTTTTGTGTTGATTGATGTCCCACACGGACTCGGATCAGTGAGCCACAAATGCCGTCATGGTTGAAGAGCTCTCGATACTTCTGGGGTTTTGTTGAAACACGGCTGTGAAATGTTCACGGTTCAGCTCAGGCAAACTACCCACCATTCGTTCAACTTCCCAGCCGCTCGTCGGGCGCTGCTGCGCCTCAATTCCTTTGGATCACCGCATGGAAATCAAAGTCAATTTTCTCGACAAACTGCGCCTGGAGGCCAAGTTTGA
>JBBAQV010000228.1:0-1071 GCA_040400125.1 Burkholderiaceae bacterium | reverse complement strand
GGCAAGACGGTCGTGATCAAATACGGCGGCAACGCCATGACGGAAGAGCATCTTAAGCAGTCGTTTGCTCGCGACATTATTTTGCTCAGGCTTGTTGGAATTCTTCCCGTGGTGGTTCACGGCGGCGGCCCTCAGATTGAATCTCTGCTCTCCAAGGTTGGCAAAAAAGGTGAGTTTATTCAGGGCATGCGGGTCACGGACACCGAGACCATGGACCTTGTTGAGATGGTCTTGGCCGGTCAGGTGAACAAAGAAATTGTCGAGCTCATCAATCATGCAGGCGGCAAGGCAGTGGGGCTGACCGGCCAAGATGGCGGCCTCATTCGTGCCCGCAAAATGTTGGTGAAGTCGGCAGCCAAGACCGAGCCCGATCTCGATCTTGGCCACGTTGGTGAAATTGAATCGGTCGACCCGGAAATTATTCATTCCTTGCTGGCCAGCGGCTTCGTTCCGGTGATCGCCCCAATTGGGTCGGGTCGCGAGGGCGAAACCTACAACATCAATGCCGACTTGGTGGCAGGCAAGATTGCCGAAATCCTGAAGGCCGAAAAACTGATTCTGATGACCAACACGCCGGGTGTGCTTGATCAACATGGAACCCTCATCACTGGCCTCACGGCTCGCGAGATCGATGCACTCTTTGAAGACGGCACCATTTCGGGTGGCATGCTCCCCAAAATTTCTTCTGCACTTGAAGCGGCCAAAAGTGGTGTTCAGTCGGTGCACATCGTCGATGGCCGCGTGCCTCATTGTCTTTTGCTCGAAATTCTCACCAATGAGGGCGTGGGCACGATGATTCGTTCGCACTAGTTCGACGGTGCGTTTGCACAAGCGTCGGCCGTCCTCGCTTGGCCGATCCAACCCAGGGCCTTTGTGGCTCGTGGATCTCGACAACACCCTCTATGACGCCTCATGGCAGGTGATGGGTGAGATCAACCGCCGAATGACCCATTATGTTCAAGAGCAGCTTCATCTGCCTGAAGACGAGGCCAGCGCGCTTCGACAACGTTATTGGATTCGTTACGGCGCCACGCTTTTGGGCTTGGTTAGACACCACGCCATGGACCCACA
>JBBAQV010000227.1:0-1074 GCA_040400125.1 Burkholderiaceae bacterium | reverse complement strand
CTTGGCCTGGCCTATCAGCAGATGCCGATTGGCATCACGGTGGAAGGCGCCAACATTCTGACGCGAAGCCTGATTCTTTTTGGCCAGGGCGCCATTCGTTGCCACCCCTATCTGTTGAAAGAAATGCAGGCTGCACAAAACCCGAATCGTCAGGAAGGGCTTGTGCAGTTTGATCACGCCTTCTGGGGGCACATCGGTCACGTGATCAGTAACGGTCTGCGTGCCGTGGGCCATGGCGTAACCGGCAGCCTGTTGGCCTCCGGTCATTCAGGTGCGGCGTCTGAAATGCAGCGCCACTACAAGCAGCTGAACCGTTATTCCGCAGCCTACGCCTTTGTTGCTGATCTGAGCATGCTGATGCTGGGTGGGACGCTCAAGCGCAAAGAAAAACTCTCGGCACGACTGGGCGATATTTTGTCCCAGATGTTTATTGCCTCGTGTGTGCTGAAGCGTTATGAAAACGAGGGCCGTCTTAAAGAAGACCAGGTGCTTGCCCACTGGGCCCTTCAGTCAAGCTTCATGAAAACCCGCGAAGCGTTCGAAGGCGTGTTTGCCAACTTCCCCGTGCGTTGGCTTGGCAGCCTGCTGAAACGCGTGCTCTTCCCCTGGGGCATTCCAGGCCAGGCTCCCAGCGATCAGCTTGGGCATCGCATTGCTCAGCTTCTGGCTAACCCCGGCGCTGCGCGTGACCGCCTGACCGGCATGTGCTTTGTTTCCAAAAACGAACATGACGCCCTTGGCGCGATTGAATACGCGCTGGAGGCTGCATTGGCCGCAGAGCCCATTGACGCAAAAATTCGTGCGGCAGAAAAACAAGGCCTCTTCACTGGCCATCCCTTGGCCAATGTCCGCGACCTGCCCAAGCTTGCCGCCGAGCGCGGCGTCATCACGGCTGAAGAGCTAACCCAGCTTCAGCGCCGTGATGAGCTGCGTGACCGCGTGATTCATGTCGATGACTTCCCGTTTGAGATTCGTGAATCCCGGGGTGCGGTCTCGTCGACTGTGCAGCGTAAAGCCGCTTGATTCCAACATGGCCTTCCAACCGGTTTATCTTGTCGACGGTGCCCGCACGCC
>JBBAQV010000226.1:0-1084 GCA_040400125.1 Burkholderiaceae bacterium | reverse complement strand
TAGGCCCCGCGCGGCGAAGCCAGCCAGATCTGCTGCATTGGAGTCTGAGGATTGACCACCATTTTGCGGCCCGACTCGAATTCGATTTCCATGACCGACCCCATGCGCGACACCTCAAGGTCGAGATCGTGTTGTTCCGCCCAGTCATCCAGCTGAGATTCAATCAATTCCCAGACCCTTCGTACCTCATCTAAAAACTCAGTTTCCGTCATACTTAGATCCATGTTGAATTCGAACCGAAACGTCTCTCGAAGCCTTCTGGCAACTCTCGGCCTGATTGCTGTCTGCCTCATTTTAAGCGGCTGCGGTCAGCGTGGACCGTTATCCCTTCCCAAGCCTGAGTTTCCTGCCCCTGCGGAAAACCCAAAGAAATAATGTCTATGCCCTTTACCCAAGGCCCGCTGGCGGGTACCGCCTTCGCACGCAATGATGCGGGCGAGCTCTGCTGCGAGGGTGTTCCTCTTGCGGAGATCGCCAAGAACCACGCCACTCCCTGCTTTGTCTATTCAGCGCGAGCGATTGATGACGCCTTTCTAGCCTTTGCCCAAGCGGCGCAATCCGCAGCAGCGGATGTCTTAGTCTGCTACGCATTAAAGGCCAATTCGAGCCTTGCCATCATCCAGCGACTGGCCAAACTTGGTGCGGGCTTTGACATCGTCTCCGCAGGAGAGCTTTCAAGAGTTCTTGCCGCAGGTGGCGACCCAGCGAAGGTGGTGTTTTCTGGCGTGGGCAAAAAGCCCGATGAAATTCTTGCAGCCCTCAAGGCTGGCGTGAAGTGCCTGAATGTGGAGTCCGAAGCTGAATTGGATGTTATTTCCGAGATCGCCTCGACCCATGGCCTTCGCGCGCCCATCTCCTTGCGAGTGAACCCCGACATTGATGCTCAGACCCACCCCTACATTTCCACGGGGCTCAAAGAAAATAAGTTTGGTGTGACGATGACGGAGGCCTTGCAGGTCTACGTCAAGGCGTCCACGCTTCCCGGTATTCAGATCGAAGGCATTGATTGCCACATCGGTTCTCAGATCACCACCATCGCACCATTTCTGGATTCCCTTGATAAGGTTCTGGCCCTGGTCGACGA
>JBBAQV010000225.1:0-1084 GCA_040400125.1 Burkholderiaceae bacterium | reverse complement strand
AGGCCGTTGCCGCCTCAGGCGGGCAGATTGACGCCATCTTCTTTTGCCCGCATGCACCCGACACCGGATGCGAATGCCGAAAGCCAGCCACGGGTTTACTGCGAGACATCGCCGCCCGCTTTGATCGGTCGCTTGCAGGGGTGCCGATGGTGGGTGACTCAAGGCGCGACCTCGTTGCGGGTGATGCCATGGGTTGCGACTGCTGGCTTGTGACCACAGGCAAGGGCGAGCGAACCCTGATGGAGGCTCAGCGCGACCCGAAGAAGACACTGCCGAAGGGCACGTCGGTGGCTCCGAACCTTGCCGCGGTGGTGGAGCGTTTGCTCAACGCCCCGGGGCCGCGTTAAGCGCATGCTTTTGCTCCGGTCCTGCCTTTTCTTCGCATTTCAGGTGGTGTCGCTTGCGGTCTGGGCGACTCTGTTTATTGCCCTTGGCCCTTTCCTGCCGCTGCCCCTTCGCTATCGACTGGCCATGCGCTGGCCGGCCATGATGATCTGGGCAGCAAGGGTCATGCTTGGTATTCGTTACCAGGTCAAGGGGGCGGAGAACATCCCTGATGGGCCGGTGATTCTCCTGTCAAAGCATGAATCGGCCTGGGAGACTTTTTTCTATCCAAGCTACTTCACCACACCCTTGTGTTTTGTTTTCAAAAGAGAATTGCTCTGGGTTCCTTTTTTTGGCTGGGGAATCGCACTCTTGAGAATGATCGCGATCAATCGTGGTGATGGCAATGCAGCCTTCAATCAAATCCTGAATCAGGCGAAGGTGGTGTTGCATCAAGAGCGTCGATGGATGGTGTTCTTTCCTGAGGGGACTCGTGTCCTGCCGGGGCACCACCTACGCTTTAAAACGGGTGGAGCACGACTCGCTGTTGCCGCGAACTGTCCGGTGCTTCCCATCGCCATGAACTCCGGTGATGTCTGGCCAAGGAAATCCTTCATCAAGAAACCTGGCCTGATTACCGTCTCGATCGGCCCGGTCCTCTTGCCAGATGGCGAAGATGCGTCTACCCTTATGGCAAAGGTGGAAGCTTGGATCCAAGACGAAATGAAAATCATCAGTCCGCATCGCTTCTCAAAAGGTC
>JBBAQV010000224.1:0-1085 GCA_040400125.1 Burkholderiaceae bacterium | reverse complement strand
TGGTTTCTTGCCCTGGCCAGCTACAACTGGGGCGAAGGTTCAGTCATGCGCGCCCGAAAGCGCAATGAGGCCAGAGGCAAGCCCACGGGCTACCTCGACCTGAAGATGCCCAAGGAAACGCAAAACTACGTTCCAAAACTCATCGCGCTTCGAAATATTTTGGCGAGGCCTGCCGATTTCGGCGTCACCCTACCCAAGATTCCCAATGAGCCTTATTTTGTCATCATCGATAAAGAGCAATCGATCGATCTCGCCTTGGCTGCGAAATTTGCGGGAATGTCCGTGAAAGAATTTGTCGAACTCAATCCCTCTCACCACCGACCGGTAATTAGTGCCAGTCGAAATAACCGAATCATTCTTCCCGCCGACCGTGCTGAACGCTTTCAGCAGGAACTGCTGGCACACAGTGAAAAGGGATTGCCGCTTGTGTCTTGGAAGCCCTACACGCTCAAGGGTGGCGAAACTCTGGCAACGCTTGCCAAACGCGCAGGGGTGTCCAGTGGCGAACTCATTCGTGCCAACGGCCTAAAACCAAACGCCAAGCCGCTGGCTGGCACCACGCTTCTTGCACCCATTGCCGTCCAGCAAGACGAGGTCCACATTGAAAAAACCCTGGCAAAGTTTTCGGGCACCCGTGTGGTTGAAAAGGAACAGATCCGGGCCATTTACCACCGCGTCCGCAAATCGGACACCCTGGCCAAGATCGCACGTCGATACAAGGTCTCACAGGCGCAACTGCGGCGTCTCAATAAGCTGACTGCAGACATTCAACCAGGGCAACGCCTGCTGATTCGTCCCGCGGGTACTCGCACCGTGATGACCGACGAGCGGGGGAAAAAATCGGTGGTGAAGGCCCCTCCGAAACCTCCTGCCCAAAAGAAAACCAACGCGTCGAAGCCTTCGCCGTCATCGACATCCAAATCAAGCACACCGAAAACGACGACGGCGCCGAAGGCGCCGCCGAAAACCAACAGCCAACCGAGAGCTTGATTAGCTGACGGTGGTCGCGCGTCGGGGGATAGCCATACGAATTCGTTGAGCGAATTCCGCCAAGGCAGCGCTGCCGGAGCTTTCTGCCTTGGCAC
>JBBAQV010000223.1:0-1086 GCA_040400125.1 Burkholderiaceae bacterium | reverse complement strand
TCTTAAAAGAGCTTCTTGACGACAATAACGGACTGGGATTGTTTGAGCCTTTGGGTGATGTCATCACCACGGGGCCAACACGAACCAATGTCAATGACTACCGTGCGATTTTGGTGATGGGATAAATGAAACAACTTGTGATCACTCGACCCGACGACTGGCACCTGCACCTGCGAGACGGCAAGGCCATGGCCTCCATCCTGCCCTACACCGTCAGGCAGTTCGGCCGTGCCATCGTCATGCCCAATCTGAAGCCGCCGATCACCACCACAGCGCAGGCCGTTGATTATGCAAATCGCATTCGTGCGATGGTGCCATCGCAGATGATTGAAGAGGGTTACAGCTTTGACCCCCTGATGACGCTCTACCTCACGGACAACACGCCCGCAGAGGAAATGATTCGTGCGGCATCAAGCCAAGAGGTTGTGGCGGCCAAGCTCTACCCCGCGGGCGCCACCACCAATTCCGACAGCGGCGTTACCTCCATCAAGAAATGCCATGCTGCTCTTGAGGCCATGCAGGCTCATGGTCTTGTGCTCTGCATTCATGGTGAAGTGACCGAGGCCCATGTGGACACCTTCGATCGAGAAAAAAAATTCATCGACGACGTCCTAATTCCTTTGCGCCAAGATTTTCCTGAACTGCGCATTGTCTTTGAGCACATCACCACCCAAGAGGCTGCTGACTATGTGCGTGAAAGCCAGGGTGATATTGCCGCCACCATCACGCCGCAGCATCTGCTTTACAGCCGCAATGCGCTTTTTTCGGGCGGCCTTCGACCCCATTGGTACTGTCTTCCCATTCTCAAACGGGAAACCCATCGGCAGGCCCTGCTTCAAGCGGCCGTCAGCGGCAACCCGCGATTTTTTCTTGGAACCGACAGCGCACCTCACGAAAAAGGTGCCAAGGAATCGGCCTGCGGCTGCGCGGGCTGCTTTTCGGCGCCTTATGCATTGGAGCTTTATCTCAAAGCCTTTGAGTCCGTGAATGCACTGGATCAATTTGAAGCCTTTGCCAGCTTTTATGGCCCAGACTTCTATCGGCTCCCCCGCAACACCAGCAAGATCATGTTGTGGCGGTCGCCAC
>JBBAQV010000222.1:0-1094 GCA_040400125.1 Burkholderiaceae bacterium | reverse complement strand
GCATACCTTGAAGATCCGCTGCCGCTCGATAGCCATCATGTGCTTCTGATTCATGTGACAACTCCCCTACCTGCCGCAGACGGCTAGGAAGGGGCTTCTCAGATCATCGGTGAGCCTAGCGGCTTCACCTCCCTGAAGGCGCTGCCCGCGCCTTTGAATAAACAGTCTATACACCAACGGCTCACTTGGAGCAAGGATTTTTCTCTCGGATGTTAAGGTGGTGGACCCCCGCCTGCTTCGCGAGGCGGAGGCTTGCCTATTTTTCGGTCAACCCCAGGATGATGCTCGCCATCCAAGCCAGGATCAGGACCACCGCAAACACCGTTAGTCCTCGCGTGTGAGAGTGAATTTTCCGAACGTAGGCTAGGAGAATTTGTTCTTCGGTGGGTGTCATGATGTCCCTTTCATTTGGCATCGTCCAGGATCGCCATGGCGGCCTTTACGCCGGCACTGCTGGCCGATGGGCTCTTTGGTATCCGGCAGAGCATCTGTGCCGCCATCAGGGTGATTTCAAGGTCCTCTACCGTCTCTACGAGGCGCAGGGCGTAATCCACTGCGTCTTCGTAGTTCTCGGAATCGAGGTTGAGGTCATTGATCGTCTTGCGGATGATTTCGAGCTTGTTCATGCTCTTGCTACGATGGGGGTTGGGGGAAATTCAGTTGCCGGAGTCGTCCTGATGGCATTCCGGGCAGGGGTGGTCAAGGTGGTGGACGCAAGCGAGGCTGTGGTGGCACGTGCCGCAGCACATGCCGTACATGGACTCGTCGAAGTCCCCATCGTACACGACGCCCCATTCGGGGTCGAATTCGTCTTCGCACTTGGCGCAATTGGGGCAGTAGGTCACCCCATCGTAGATGTAGACTCTCACTTCATAAAACGCCATGGTTGGTCTCCTTACGAGTCGCGGTTGAGCATTTCCTTCTGTGCCTCGAGCCAGTCGTGCAACTGGATCGTGATGTCCTCGAAGGACGCCATATCGTGGGGGTTTCCGACAGCGGCTCCGGAATCTTCGAAGCTCAGTTCCTCCCAAGCAGCCAGCAGGGTGTCAGCGCTGTGGACGAACTCTTCGAGGAGGCTTCTGAATTTCTCGTTG
>JBBAQV010000221.1:0-1114 GCA_040400125.1 Burkholderiaceae bacterium | reverse complement strand
GCCACGCTCAAGCTCTCGACACCCAAGATCACCCGGGCCCTTCGCGAGGCCGTGGAGCACCAGCAGCCTCCGCGTCATGGCCGGTTTCGACCCAAGCTTCGTTACGCCCACCAGGGCGGTCAGAATCCGCCGATCATCATCGTTCATGGCAATGCGCTCGAACACATTTCAGACGTCTACAAACGGTTTCTGGAATCTCGTTTTCGCAAGGTTTTTAAGCTGGAGGGAACGCCCCTTCGGATCGAGTGGAAAACCTCCACGAATCCCTACAAGCCAGAGGCGTGATTCATCCCTCTGAAATGGTTATAGTTATTGCTCAACAAGGGAGTTTTCTATGTCACAGGCAAAAGGGCAGGCGTTACAAGACCCATTTCTGAACGTGCTGCGTAAAGAGCACGTGCCGGTATCGGTTTATCTGGTCAATGGCATCAAGCTGCAGGGCCATGTTGAATCGTTCGATCAGTACGTGTTGCTGCTTCGAAACACGGTGACGCAGATGGTCTACAAGCACGCCATTTCCACCATCGTTCCAGCCAGGGCTGTGAGTTTCTCAGCCGACACCGACGCTGACTAACACGCTGAGCGATCTCGGTTCCGTATCGACGTCACTCGATGTCGATTTTTCCAAGCGGCCCAAAACGGTGTTGGTGGCGCTCACCCTGGGTCAGGGCCCAAGGCCGGACGTCGACGAACTCCAGGCTTTGGCAGAGTCTGCGGGCGCTGAAATCGTCTCCGTTGTTTCAGGTCGAAGAGATCGGCCGGATCCAGCCTTGTTTCTTGGCTCAGGAAAGTGCGACGAGCTCCTTGCGATCTGCCAGGAACATGCCGCCGAGCTTGTGGTGTTTGACCATGCCTTATCTCCCGCTCAGCAGCGCAATCTCACCAAGCAGCTCAAGCGGCGGGTCATCGATCGCGTCGCGCTGATTTTGGATATCTTCGCGCTACGGGCACGAAGTCATGAGGGCAAACTCCAGGTGGAGCTTGCCCAGCTTGATTACCTCTCGGCAAGGCTTGTCCGAGGCTGGACGCACCTTGAGCGACAAAAGGGCGGCATTGGTCTTCGAGGCCCAGGGGAAACCCAGCTCGAAACCGACCGCCGACTGATTGGTCAGCG
>JBBAQV010000220.1:0-1127 GCA_040400125.1 Burkholderiaceae bacterium | reverse complement strand
TCGCGCACGATCGTCTACAAAGGTCTTTTGCTTGCGGACCAGGTGGGCGAGTATTACCTTGATCTAAAAGATCCCCGTTGTGTCTCCGCACTGGCCTTGGTCCATCAGCGGTTTTCCACCAACACCTTCCCGCGTTGGTCGCTGGCCCACCCTTACCGCATGGTTGCCCACAACGGAGAGATCAACACCGTCAAGGGCAACTACAACTGGATGCGCGCGCGCGAAGGAGTGATGTCGTCGCCCGTGTTGGGCAATGACCTTGAAAAACTCTATCCCATTAGTTTTGCGAACCAATCCGACACCGCAACCTTCGACAACTGCATTGAGCTTTTGGTTGCTGCAGGCTATCCGCTTGCACAGGCCGCCATGATGATGATCCCCGAGCCCTGGGAGCAGCACACCACCATGGATGAAGGCCGCAAGGCGTTCTATGAATACCACGCTGCCATGCTTGAACCCTGGGACGGACCGGCCTCGATTGTCTTCACGGACGGCCGCCAGATCGGCGCCACGCTTGACCGCAACGGGCTGCGTCCATCGCGTTATTGCGTGACCGACGACGACCTGGTCATCATGGGCTCGGAATCCGGCGTGCTGCCCTTCCCCGAGGCCAAGATTGTTCGCAAGTGGCGTCTTCAGCCCGGCAAGATGTTCCTGATCGACCTCGAGCAGGGCCGCATGATCGACGATGAGGAATTAAAAGCCTCACTGGCCAAAGCCAAGCCCTACAAGCAGTGGATTGAAAACCTGCGCATTCGGCTTGAATCGCTGGGTGGCGACGCCATGCCCAATCAGCCAGAAGCATCCGACATTACCTTGCTGGATCGTCAACAGGCCTTTGGCTACACCCAGGAGGACATCAAGTTCTTGATGGCGCCGATGGCGGCCGCGGGCGAAGAGGCTCTGGGTTCGATGGGCAATGACTCGCCCTTAGCTGTGCTGTCCGATAAGAACAAGCCGCTCTACAACTACTTCAAGCAGCTGTTTGCTCAAGTGACGAATCCACCGATTGACCCAATCCGTGAAGCCATCGTGATGTCCTTGGTCTCGTTCATTGGGCCGCGCCCCAATCTGTTGGATATCAATCAGGTGAATCCACCGCTGCGTCTTGAGGTGTCTCAGCCCAT
>JBBAQV010000219.1:0-1147 GCA_040400125.1 Burkholderiaceae bacterium | reverse complement strand
CCGGCATGACGGATCATTCCCTGGTGCCCATGGCCGCCCGTGAGGCTGGGCTCTCGTACGAGCAGCTGGTGTTGCAGATTGCCGCCTCGGCCTCGCTCAAGATCACCCCGGGGAGCGCACGATGACCAGCCACCCCATTCGTCATTTCTGGCATTCCGCCGATCGGCTAAACCAGCTCGCTGCACTTCTCATCGGGTTATCAAGTCTGACGTTGGTCTCGCTGCTGGCCGTCTGGATGGCCAATCGCCCGGCCTTTGCTGTGCAAAAGGTGTTGGTGGATGCGGTCGATCAAGACCTCAGCCATGTCTCCAAGGCGCAGGTTCAGGCAGCCATTTTTGAGCATCTCGAAGGAACGATGCTGACCGCTGATCTTCAACCCATGCATCAGGCCTTACAGGCCATTCCCTGGGTGCGTGAAGTCTCGGTTCGTCGGATATGGCCAAATCGATTGTTGGTTCGAATTGAAGAGCAGCGGGCCGTGGCCACCTGGTCGTCGGACCGACTCGTGAATCACCTTGGCGATGTCTTTGTGGCCTCGCCCGAGGACCATGACAGCCGTCTCTGTCGACTCCTGTCGATGAGAGGCCCCGCGGGCACCGAAACCTTTGTTTTGCGTCGAACCCGAGAGCTTCATGAATGGCTTGCACCTCTGCAGCGTGATCTTGTCTCCATCACGCTTTCTGACCAATACGCATGGAATGTATTGATGCAAGGTGGCCTTAGCCTTGAACTTGGCCGGGACAGTCTTGCGGCATCGCTTGAAGAGCGGGTAAAGATGTTTGTCAAAACCCAGCCCTGGCTCTCCGAACGCACCGGCCGGCTGACGAAGGCGGACCTTCGTTATGCCACAGGCTATTCCTTTACCGCTGAGCCCGCGCCGCTGGCATCGATGGCGCCAAGCTCGCCACCACTTTGTATTGGAGTTTCTCTATGACCCACTTTCTTTGCGATCACGCGGAGGAGCGTCAATGACGCGCGAACCTAAAAACTTAATTGTTGGTCTTGATATCGGCACATCGAAGATTGTTACGGTGGTGGCCGAGGTTCTTGAAGATGGCCGAATGGAGGTGATCGGGCTGGGGCAGGCCGATTGCGAGGGGCTCAAAAAAGGCGTGGTGGTCAACATTGACACCACCGTCCAGTCGAT
>JBBAQV010000218.1:0-1161 GCA_040400125.1 Burkholderiaceae bacterium | reverse complement strand
CCCGAGTTCCCGATCATCGGAGTAGGAGGCGTGCTCAGCGGTGACGACGCCCGATCGAAACTGGATGCGGGCGCCAACCTGGTGCAGATCTACTCAGGCTTGATCTACCGAGGCCCTGCACTTGTTGAAGAGGCCGTTGCGGCAACACGCTCGGCATAGAGCTCGCGAAAGGTTTTCGAGGCGGGCGTTGGAAGATCACGGAAGTGGGTCCAGCCCTTGGCCATGGCGAGATGTTGGATGCGCCCTTTTTTGCGGCCCATGCTCCGCAAGACACGGTTGCCGATCTTATTGACCAAGGCATAGAGATGCGGGCGAACCGCGACAAAGCCCCAGGCGGCCATGGCAAATCGTTCCCACTTTGGCCGAAGGTGTCGATCGAACTGTCGCTCACGAAGTTTGCGAAGAAGATCCGGCAGCGGAATGGCGACAGGGCAGACCACATGACACTCGCCACAGAGTGTCGCTGCCTGCGGCAGATCCAAAGCTTTCTCAAGGCCAACATAACTTGGCGTCAATACGGAACCCATCGGGCCGGGATAGACCCAGCCATAAGCATGGCCACCAATCTTTTGGTAGACCGGGCAATGGTTCATGCAGGCACCACAGCGAATACAACGAAGCATCTCCTGGAATTCGCTGCCTAGAAGACTGGAGCGGCCGCCGTCCACCAAGACGAAGTACATGTGCTCGGGGCCGTCGTGTTCGGCCGGTGTCTTGGTACCCGTCAGCACCGAGATGTAGTTTGAAATGGACTGCCCAGTGGCACTTCGAGTAAGAAGCCGAACCATGGTGGCGAGATCCTCAAGGGTTGGCAACACCTTTTCAATCCCCGTCACCACCACATGCACCTTCGGCATGACCGTGCACATACCCTCATTACCTTCATTGGTCACAATCGCCACGGACCCGGTCTCGGCGATCACGAAGTTACCCCCAGTGACCCCCATGTCGGATTGAAGGAACTTAGGCCGTAACGTTTCGCGGGCCTCGCGAGCCAGCTGCGGAATGTCCGTCAGCCTGGGCTTTTGATGAACCTTGGCAAAGAGGTCAGAGATCTCCTCTTTGTCTTTATGAATGACTGGCGCAATGATGTGGCTGGGCGCCTCGTTGTCGTTGATCTGAAGAATGTATTCCCCAAGGTCCGTCTCCACCGACTCAATC
>JBBAQV010000217.1:0-1170 GCA_040400125.1 Burkholderiaceae bacterium | reverse complement strand
GTGTGGTCATCGATGACAAAACCCTCGTGGGGCTCATCGCCAGACTCTGCGGGTGCGTTATTTGAATTCTGCGTCTGGCTGTTTCGTGACGCCTGCGCGGGGCGTGTTGCTGGAGAGGCCAACGGCGAGTTGCTCGTCATCACTGGAGCGGTGGAAGGCTCCAGCCCTTTCAATGGAGTGCGGGACAACAGATGCGCAAGCCATCCAGTCAGTGCGGCAAGAATAATGATGGTGACAAAGGAAAGCCCCACCAGAAGACCCAGAAGGGCACCCACAGCAATTGCAACCCAGAATGGGCCGCGCAACACGCGTTGACTCAGTTTGATGCAGGCGGCCACAACAATGGCCAGTACTGCAGGCTTAATGCCATAAAGCAGCGCCTGCACTTCGGGCTGCTGGCCATAAAGCACATAGACTGACCCCGCGGCGATCATGATGGCGAGCGACGGCAGAACAAAAAGAACGCCAGCGAGAATCCCGCCCAGGGCACCGTGGGTAAGCCAGCCAAGATAGGTTGCAAGCTGTTGGGCTTCAGGGCCCGGCAAAACCATGCAGTAGTTCAGTGCATGCAGAAACCGGCGATCAGAAATCCACCGCCGGCGCTCCACCAGTTCCCGGTGCATCAGCCCAATCTGTGCGGCGGGACCGCCAAACGAGATCAGGCCAATCTTCAGCCAGACATAAAGACTAGCGGCGAAGGAGATTTTCGAGGTCGGCTGCAATTTTTTCGACGGGAAGATCGTGGGGGATCACCAAACGAAGTTTTCCCTGAGGATCAAAGGCATAGGTGAAGGTGGTGTGATCAATGGTGTAGGCCTTCGGGTCTTTGTCCGAATTCTTGGTGGGAACTTTTTTGTAAAAGACACGAAAGTCTTTGGCGACTTTCTCGGTTTCGGCCAGTGACCCTCGAAGACCGACGATGGTTGGGTCGAACGAACGCAGATATTTTTCAAGAAGTACTGCGGTGTCGCGCTCTGGGTCCACCGTGATGAAAACCAGCTGAAGCTTGTCGCCATTTTTCCCAAGCGCTTCGCGAACCTGTTGCATCTTGGTTAAATGGGTGGGACAGGCGTCGGGGCAGTACATGAAGCCGAAAAAGACAAGTGTGACCTTGCCTTGAAAATCCGCCTGCGTCACTGTTTTGCCTTCCAGGTTCGGAAGGGAATAGCC
>JBBAQV010000216.1:0-1172 GCA_040400125.1 Burkholderiaceae bacterium | reverse complement strand
GGAGCAAAGCCGCTTCGGTATGAACCACGCGCATGCCACGACCGCCCCCACCGCCTGCGGCTTTGATGATCACGGGGTATCCCACGGCTTTGGCCGTGCGCTTGATCACCGCTGGATCGTCGGGCAAAGCGCCTTCGGAACCAGGCACACAAGGCACGCCAGCGCGAATCATGGCTTGTTTGGCAGAGACCTTGTCGCCCATCAGGCGAATCGATTCGGGGGTGGGGCCAATGAAGGTGAATCCGCTTTTTTCCACACGTTCAGCAAAATCGGCGTTTTCACTCAAGAAGCCATATCCTGGGTGGATGGCTTCGGCGTCGGTCACCTCAGCTGCCGAAATGATGGCAGGCATGCTGAGGTAGCTGTGAGAAGACGGTGCCGGGCCAATACAAACGGCTTCGTCGGCGAGCTTGACGTACTTGGCGTCACGGTCGGCTTCGGAATACACCACCACCGCTTTGATGCCCATTTCTTTGCACGCGCGCTGGATGCGCAAGGCAATTTCGCCGCGGTTGGCGATCAGGATTTTCTTGAACATGGTCCTGCCGCTTATTCGATGATCAGCAGGGGCTGACCGTACTCAACCGCCTGGCCGTTGTCGATCAGGATTTGCTTGACCACACCGGCTTTGTCGGATTCGATCTCGTTGAGGATCTTCATGGCTTCAACGATGCAGACGGTCTGGCCCACTTTGACGGTATCGCCCACTTCGACAAAAGCCTTCGCACCAGGGCTGGCTGCGCGGTAGAAAGTACCCACCATCGGCGACGTCACTGCATGACCGACTGGCTCAGCGGGTGCAGCCACAACTGGGCTGACTTCCATCACTGATGCAGGGGCTGTGGCAGAAGCTGGGCTCGGCGCCATGGCATAGGTCACGGGAGCGGGCGCCATGCCCAAGGGCATGCTCTTGACGATACGAACCTTGCCTTCGGCCTCAGTGATTTCCAGTTCAGACACGTTGGATTCGGACACCAGGTCAATCAAGGTCTTCAGTTTTCGCAAGTCCATAGCTTCTCCAATAAATTGCAGCCAATTCGATGCCATGTTCGCCCATCGTTCGGATTGATCGAATGAACATTGCACCCAAGTTTGAGCGACAGTTTACCGCAAAGAAAGGCTTTGTTGGCCACAACCACACCCACTCACCAAGTCGAGAAATTTAATTTATT
>JBBAQV010000215.1:0-1173 GCA_040400125.1 Burkholderiaceae bacterium | reverse complement strand
TTGGTGCCGAACTGGAAGCTCATCACAATGCCCGAGACCACCCCCAGCGCAAAGGTGAGCGCGAACACTTTGGTCCAGAAATAGTAGGCCTCCTCCCAAGCCACATCCCGTGTGCGGACAAAGCGCCAACGGAAGAACAACAAAAACCAACACAGCGCGATGGTGATGGTTGGAAACAAGATGTGAAAGCTGATGTTCGCAGCAAACTGGATGCGAGAGAGGATGAGTGCGTCGATGTCCATGGTGGCTTTCTTATGAATTCACGAGACTTAACTTTTGGGGCCAAGGCCCGCTGCTTTGGGTGATCGACCGGTCAAACGGTCTTTGAATTCGAGCACTTTGGTCACGGTGGCGCCCATGCCCATGAGCTGCATGGCGGTTTCGGGTGCGAGCTTTTGCACGTCGTCAAACCAAGTCATGAGCCGGTCAATCAGGTCATGCATTTCGCGCATCCGCTGCTGGGCATGGCGCTCTTCGTCGGTGCTTGGTGACTCGAGCAAGGCGCTACGCAGCATAGACAGTGTGGGTTCAATTTCGCGACGGCGACGCTCTTCGGCCAAGACCCGAAAGATTTCCCAAACGTCAGCGGGCGCCTCAAAGTATTCGCGACGGTCTCCCGCTTGATGGCGCAAACGAACCAGTCGCCAGGCCTGCAACTCCTTGAGGCCCATGCTCACGTTAGAGCGCGAGAATTCCAGCGCCTCTGCAATCTCATCTGCGTTCAATGCCTGCGGTGACACATAAATGAGCGCATAAATTTGACCCACGGTGCGGTTGATGCCCCACTTGCTGCCCATTTCACCGAAATGGGCGATGAACTCGCGATTGAGGGCAGGAATTTGGTCTGAAATGGGCATGAGGCGACGTTGGCTTATGTTCCTTAATTTTCAGTAAATACTGAAAACTCAGAAATGATTATAGGGTTATCCCGTATCTCGTGGCAATACCTGAACATAAAAAAACCCGGACGGTTTTCCGTCCGGGCTTTTGCGTTTCCAGCGCGAACCGTTTACTTCTTCGCAGGCGGCAAGTCGGTGCAACTGCCGTGCGCCACTTCTGCCGCCATGCCGATGCTTTCGCCCAGCGTGGGGTGGGGGTGGATGGTTTTGCCGATGTCGACAGCGTCTGCGCCCATCTCGATGGCCAGAGCGATCTCGCCAATCATGTCGCCCG
>JBBAQV010000214.1:0-1181 GCA_040400125.1 Burkholderiaceae bacterium | reverse complement strand
GGTCAGCACCTGGACAACGCGGCACTCATTGGCCTGGTGTCCGAGGCCCGGATGCGGTTTTTGAAAAGCTTGGGCTTTAGCGAAGGCAATATCGACGGCGCGGGCATTATCGTGGCGGACGCCGCCGTGCAGTATCGATCCGAGGCCTTTCACGGCGAAGTCTTGGTGTTTGAGCTTGCCGTGGGCGATCTCAGCCGTGTGGGCTGTGACCTGCTTTATCGGGTCAGCGAAAAGACGTCCAATCGAGAAGTCGCCCGAGGCAAAACCGGCATCGTCTTTTTTGATTACACCACCCGTAAGACCGTGGCCATTCCTTCGCGGTTTTTAAGCCAGATCACTTCCGCGGGGTTCGTTCCCCCCGCAGGCTAAGAACGCCTTGCCGACACCACGCCCTTCATTTCATTAAGCATCAGCAGCGCCCGCTCCAGCTGACCGGCGTCGGCCACCTGCAGCGTCATGGCCATGGTGATGGTGTCGCCCTTCGGAAATGAATTCAGTCTGGCCATCGGAATTTTTTCGCGGGCCAGGACTTCGGCCACATCACGAAGAAGATCGGGTCGGCTACGAGCCACCAGCACCATGTCCATCAGGTATCGAGCTGGCTCTGTCGCGTTGGTGCTACCCCATTCGGTGTCAATCACCCGTTCGGGCGCATCCTGCGCCATCCGCATGAAGGTCGTGCAGTTGTCACGGTGCACACTCACCCCACGTCCACGGGTGACAAAACCTTTAATGCTGTCTGGGGGCGCGGGCTTGCAGCACCGGGCTAAAGCAGTGAGCATGCGATCCACACCCACCACCAACACCTGCCCCTTGGCCGCTGTGCGAGGCTTCGCAATTTTCGAAAGAATCAGCTCTTCCGCAGAAATTTCAGAACGCCTTAGACGCTCGGCATCAGTCAGCGACTCTTGACGATCAGCGCTGGTATCTTTGAGTTCTGATTTTGCTTCGGCAGGCTTGGCGTCGATGCGGCCTTCAGCAAGATCCAGCGCATGAAACCAGGTTCTGACTTTCTGTCTCGCCCGCGGGCTTTGAAGATATCCAGCGTCTGGATTCATCCAGTCGCGGCTTGGGCCACCAAGCTTCACCGTGACGAGTTCCACCGTCTGACCCGTGGCCAGCGGCGTGGTGAGCGGCACCATCTGTCCGTCGACCTTGGCACCCCGGCAGCGATGACCAAT
>JBBAQV010000213.1:0-1189 GCA_040400125.1 Burkholderiaceae bacterium | reverse complement strand
ATTCATTACTGGAGGCCATCATCGCCCCCGCACTCAAACCGAACTCGCCAACGCGAAGCCCTGGCCAGTTATGAATGGCGAACACGGCATCACAGGGAAAGCGTTCAAAAAGACCATCGTCGATCATGGCCTTGGCACCGCCCCCACCCTCTTCCGCCGGCTGGAATATAAACACCACTGACCCTGCAAAATCGCGGTCATGAGCAAGTGCCTTGGCAGCCGCCAAAAGCGTTGCGGTGTGCCCGTCGTGCCCGCAGGCGTGCATCTTTCCGGGGAATCGACTGGCATGCTCAAAGGTGTTGAGCTCCGTCATGGGCAGCGCGTCCATGTCGGCCCGAAGCCCGATCATCCTGGGCTTCCCGCCGGGGTACGAACCGACTGATTTCCCCCGCAACAGGCCCACCACGCCGGTCTTGCCCAGGCCGGTATGAACCTCATCAAGCCCATAGGACTGAAGCTCGCGAGCGACGATCTCTGCCGTCCGGTTCTCTTCGAATTTAAGTTCGGGATGTGCGTGAATGTCGCGTCGAATGGCGCGGATTGGACCGACGATTCCAGAAATCGCTTCAGGGATCTTCATACCCCGATTTTAAACCAGCTACCGATAAAGAACCTCAACACCCTCTGGGGTGAAATGCTCGTTGAGCGCACGAATCAAGTCTTCTTCTGGACGCACTCGCAGATCGCCTGGCAGCTGAATATCGCACTCGGCGTCCCCTTGTTGCATCCGAATGAAAATGGGGCAGCCCTGATTGGGCACCCGCCAGGGCTCAAGGAGTGCCTTCAGCCGGCCGGCGAGCGAGGTATCTTCGCCTGATCGACGCGAATGGCCGCTGGATGTTGCACGCAGGTTCATCAGCCGCAGACGAATACCCAAAGAGAACTTCATTCGCGCCTGACCCAGCGTCAGAATGTCGGAGGCCGCACCGCGAAGCCCGCCGGAAAAATCGTCATTTTCAATGCGGGCCTGAATAATTAATGGCTCATCCACTTTGATCACATGACGGTATTGGTCCCATAGCTCGGAAAATACCGTGATCTCAAGCTTGGCTGTGGCGTCGTCAATCTCAACAAGACGCATCATTCCGCGCCGGGTCATCTGCGCACGACTTGCGCTGACCACGCCCGCCACCCAGACACTGTCTCTTCCTGGGTTGAGTCGATTCAGCGGGGTTGAAACGAATCGACG
>JBBAQV010000212.1:0-1209 GCA_040400125.1 Burkholderiaceae bacterium | reverse complement strand
CGCGCCAGGCGTCGAGTCATCGCCTCGGCATCCGCCTGGGTCACCTCTTCGATTCGATCGATGATCGCCTTTTGGCGGATGGGCGGGATGTAGTCCGGTGACCACTTACGAATTCCCGGAATGGACGATCCATCCGTTGGCTGAGCCCCAATGATTTGAACTGCAGAGTGACGCTCCTTGAGGTAGCGAGACACGCCCGTGATGGTTCCTGTGGTGCCCATCGCTGAAATAAAGTGAGTGATCGTGCCTTGGGTGTCACGCCAGATCTCGGGGCCCGTGGTCTCGTAATGGGCAAGCCAGTTGTCATCGTTGGCGAACTGATTCAACACCTTGCCTTCGCCCTGTCGTTCCATCTGATCCGCAAGGTCTCGCGCGCCCTCCATGCCCTCTTTCTGGGTGACGAGAATGAGTTCAGCGCCGAATGCTTTCATCGTCTGCCGACGTTCAAGCGAGAGGTTGTCCGGCATGATCAGCACCATACGGTAGCCCCGCATGGCGGCGGCCATCGCCAGGGCAATGCCCGTATTTCCACTGGTGGCTTCAATCAGGGTGTCGCCGGGCTTGATCTCGCCACGGGCTTCTGCACGAGCGATCATGGAAACCGCTGGCCGGTCTTTCACGGACCCGGCAGGATTGTTCCCTTCCAGCTTGCCCAAAAGAATATTGCCGCGGGCGGCATTGGCCGACCCAGGCACTCGAAGAAGGCGAATCAGCGGCGTGTTGCCAACGGACTCTTCCAGACTGGGGTAATGAATGCTCATAGCTTTTTGCACCCGGGAAGTTCGGCCGAAAGAATGGCATCCCGAAGCGCATTAATGGCCACATCACGGGTGAATGACTTGCGCCAGGCCAACACCACGCGGCGGTTTGGAATGGGTTCGCGAAAGGGAATGAACTTCAAAAAAGGATCCTCTTCGGAATTCACCGAAGTTCGCGGCAGCACCGTGATGCCAAGGCCCTCGGCCACCATATGGCGGATGGTCTCAAGCGAGCTTCCCTCGAAGGTCTTTTGAATTCCTGCTGAGTTCGCAGAAAACCTGGCGGACTCCGGGCAGACCTCAAGGACCTGGTCCCGAAAACAGTGTCCAATTCCCAAAAGCAACATGGTCTCGTCTTTGAGTTCGGCAGAAGCCAGCGAAGCACGCTTCGCCCAAGGATGTTTCTTCGGAACCGCAACAAGAAAATCCTCGTCATAGAGGGGCTGGGTGT
>JBBAQV010000211.1:0-1246 GCA_040400125.1 Burkholderiaceae bacterium | reverse complement strand
TTGATGCCATCGCCGTGTCGGGTGCCACCGACACCATTCCGGAACACTTAATCAACCGTCTCAACCCGGGGGGCCGCATGGTGGCCATCATCGGAAGCGCTCCGGTGATGCAGGCAGTTCTCATTGAGCGTGCTGATGCAGCCAACGCCCAGGCCGCAACCCGAACGACCGTACTTTTTGAAACCCTTACCCAGGCCCTTGAAGATGCCCCCAAAATTTCTCGCTTTGCCTTCTAAATCCATACTCGCTCTCTCCCTTGGGGCAAGCTTTTTCATCGTCACCCCCCAAGCTTTTGCGATGGATCTCTCGTCCGCCGCGCGCGAGGCGCTTCAATACGATGCCGAATTTCTCTCGGCTCGCCAGCAGGCGGAAGCGGACGCTACCAAAAGCCGTCAGGGTCTGGGGCTCTTGCTGCCAAGCGCGTCCATTAGCGCCAGCCGAACTCGAACCGAATTGGAGGTTGACGGAGGAACAGCCTCTCCCAGCCGCTATGGCAATAGCTACGGCATTACCCTGACCCAGCCCATCTTTCGACTGGATCTCTACGCCCAATACCAGCAGCAACAGGAACGATCCAAGGCCGGTCAGGCCAGCCTCTCTCAGGCCCGGATGGATGCCCTGCTTCGGGTGACTCAGGCCTACTTTGATGTCCTGATTGCTCAAGACACGCTGGCAAGCAGCAATGCCGAACTGAAAGCCATCGAAGAGCAGCTTGCGGCCGCCAAGAGAAATTTCGAAGTGGGCACGGCCACCGTCACCGACCAGCAAGAGGCACAGGCCCGATTTGATCTGGCCTCGGCCAACCAGATCAAGGCCCGCAACGACCTTGAGGTGAAGCGATTTGCGCTGAATCAGGTGGTGGGCAAGCCCTTGCCACAGGCCCTTCTTGGTCTGCGTCCGGCCGTGGCACTGAAGGCACCTCAGCCTGCTGAGATGTCGCAGTGGGTGCAGCAAGCTCGCAAAGCGAATCTGCGTGTTCAGATTGCCGAATCGGCTGCGGAAGTCACGCGTCAAGAGGTGGCTCGAACCCGTGCGGCGGACAACTATCCAGCCATTAATCTTGTTGCACGAAAATCCAGGACCGAACCTTACCGCGATCAGGGCCAGAAATTCGATCACCTCGAAACAGACACCATCGGTGTCGAACTCAGTATGCCGCTCTTTAGCGGCGGCAGTGCAGTGTATCGATCGAAAGAAGTCGCGGCCTTAAAGCTCAAATCCGATTTCGACCTTGAAAACGCCCGTC
>JBBAQV010000210.1:0-1256 GCA_040400125.1 Burkholderiaceae bacterium | reverse complement strand
CATTAAGAGATGACGAAGACCGCGAAGAGAGGAATCACCGAAGGTAGGCTCCGAGCTCTGAACTTAGAGGCCGCAGGCCGCCCGAAGCGCCGCCGCTTTGTCTGTCCTCTCCCAGGTGAAGTTCGCATCTTCGCGCCCAAAGTGGCCATAGGCCGCCGTCTTCTCGTAGATGGGGCGCAGGAGATCGAGCATCTGCACAATGCCTTTCGGGCGCAGGTCAAACACTTCCTGAACGGCTTTAGCGATGGTTTCATCGGACACAAGGCCTGTGCCTTCGGTGGTGACGAACACCGAGGTTGGCTTGGCCACACCGATGGCGTAGCTCACTTGAATCAGCGCCTTTTTCGCAAGCCCTGACGCCACGATATTTTTCGCGACATAACGGCCAGCATAGGCTGCCGAGCGGTCCACCTTCGAGGGGTCCTTGCCAGAGAACGCGCCACCACCATGGGGAGCAGCCCCGCCGTAGGTGTCCACAATAATCTTGCGCCCTGTCAGACCGCAGTCCCCCTGAGGACCGCCAATGACGAAACGACCCGTTGGATTAACCAGGTATTTGATTTCACCTTTGATGAGTTCTTTGGGCAAAACAGGCTTGATGACTTCTTCAATGACGGCCTCTCGGAGCTGTTCAAGGCTGATGTCTGGGGCGTGTTGGGTGGACAGCACCACCGTATCGATGGAATCAGGGCGGCCGTTGACGTAACGCAGGGTGATCTGGCTCTTGGCATCGGGGCGCAGCCAAGGCAGACGGCCGTCTCGACGCAGCATGGACTGACGCTCGACCAGGCGATGGGAGTAATAGATGGGTGCGGGCATCAGCACCGGGGTTTCGTCACAGGCGTAGCCGAACATCAGGCCTTGGTCGCCGGCGCCTTGATCGAGGTTGTTGTCCTGAGCTTTGTCCACGCCTTGGGCGATATCAGGACTCTGTTTGTCGTAAGCCACCAGGACTGCACAACCTTTGTAGTCGATACCAAATTCGGTGTTGTCATAGCCGATGCGCTTCAGGGTGTTCCGCGCAACCTGGATGTAGTCGACATTGGCGCGGGTGGTGATTTCGCCCGCCAGCACGACAAGGCCAGTGTTGCAGAGGGTTTCGGCGGCCACTCGGGACGTTGGGTCTTGGGCCAAAATGGCATCAAGAATGGCGTCGGAAATCTGGTCCGAGACTTTGTCCGGGTGGCCTTCGGAAACGGACTCTGAGGTGAAGAAAAATTCTTGGGACAACTTGATCTCCTAGAAAAGACGCACAG
>JBBAQV010000209.1:0-1292 GCA_040400125.1 Burkholderiaceae bacterium | reverse complement strand
GGCTCGGCTCGGCTTCACTTTCCCAAAGACGTTCTGCTCGCCGTTCCCCGCGGACAGGCCGACCGGGTTCGCACCCAGCTGGAGCGCCCCAACGCGCTGCTTGCTCCTGTTAACACCGGCCAGCCGGTGGGTCAGTTACGCATCTGGGTGGATGCTCTCGAGGTGCATCAGGTGCCCGTGACCGCAGCGGACACCGTGAAGTCGGCCGGGCTTTTGGGTCGTGCCGTCGATACACTAAGGCTTTGGTGGCAAGCCTCTCAGGCAGCGCGCTAGCGCGTTGATGAATGTTGTTGAATAACTTCTTAATATTGGAAACATCATGATTCAAGGTGTTGTTGGTGATCCGACCGTCTATCTGAATGGCCAGTGGCTGCCGCTCTCCGAGGCCAAGATCTCTGTGCTTGATCGCGGCTTTATTTTTGGCGATGGCATCTATGAGGTCGTGCCCGTTTACCGCCAAAAGCCTTTTCGTCTTGCATCCCATCTTGCACGCCTGACACGAAGCCTTGCCGCCATCCGAATTCGCTCTCCGTTTGATGACAAGGGCTGGGAGCAGCTCTTTCGAGACACCATCGCCAAGAATCAAGGCGAGGATCAGTTCATCTACATCCAGGTCACTCGGGGCATTGCGAAGCGTGACCACGCCTTCCCGAACCCGGAAGTCGCGCCCTCGGTTTTTGCGATGTCAAGCCCATTCATTCGTCCTGACGCTAAGCTGCGCGACCATGGCGTTGCCGTGACATCGCTGCCTGACGAACGCTGGCTTCACTGCGACATCAAATCCATTGCGCTTCTTGGTAACGTCCTGGCGCGACAGACGGCCGTGGATCGAGGCATGGCCGAGGCCATCATGTTCCGCGATGGCTTTCTAACCGAAGCCTCGGCCGCCAATGTCTGGGTGGTGAAAAACGGTGTTCTTTGTGCACCGCTAAAAAATCATCTGGTGCTTGAGGGCATTCGTTACGGGCTCATGGAAGAACTCGCGCAAAAGCACGGCATTGCCCTGCAGATTCGGCCCATTCGACAAGCGGAGGTCATGGAGGCGGATGAAATCATGTTGACATCAGCCACCCGCGAGGTTCTGGCTGTTGTGCGCATTGACGATCGCCCCGTGGGCAGAGGCGAGCTTGCAGGGAAAGTTGGCCCCGTCTTTCGAGCGATTCGCCAGGCCTACGACGACGCCATCGCCGCCTGCGAACAAGGCCAGTAAATTCAGATGACCGATTCTCAGGAAACTCTGCTTCGCTTTCCATGCAGCTTTCCCATCAAGGTCATGGGCGAGCGGGTCGATG
>JBBAQV010000208.1:0-1313 GCA_040400125.1 Burkholderiaceae bacterium | reverse complement strand
GCGCGATAACGCAGGCCCAGACGGTCGAAGATTCGGCAATAGCATTCGAACATCTTGTCGTAGCTCTGCTCGGCGCCGGCCACATCACGGTCAAAGGAATAGGCGTCCTTCATGGTGAATTCGCGGCCGCGCATCACGCCAAAGCGTGGGCGACGTTCGTCACGGAACTTGGTCTGAATATGATAAAAATTCTTGGGCAGCTGGCGCCAGCTTTTCAGTTCTTGACGGGCAATGTCGGTGATCACCTCTTCCGAGGTGGGCTGAATGGCGAAATCCCGGCCGTGGCGATCTTTCACGCGAAGCAGTTCGGGGCCCATCTTGTCCCAGCGGCCTGTCTCCTGCCAGAGTTCCGCAGGCTGCACCAAGGGCATCAGAAGTTCGATGGCGCCTGCACGATTCATCTCTTCGCGAATGATGTTCTCCACCTTGCGAATCACGCGCAGGCCCAAGGGCATATAGCTGTAGATGCCTGCCCCAAGCCGGCGAATCATCGAGGCCCGCATCATCAGCTTATGGCTGATGACCTCGGCATCGGAGGGGTCTTCTTTGAGGGTTTGGAAATGGAACTGTGAGATACGCATGAGGGCTTTCGACTCTTATAATCAAGACATTCTAATTTTAATTTTCTCTTCTGCCAGGGCTCGATTCACCGACTATGCTTGACGAACAAGGCTACCGACCCAATGTCGGCATCATTCTGATGAATGACAGGCGCCAGGTTTTCTGGGGCAAGCGCGTTCGCGAGCATTCCTGGCAGTTTCCGCAGGGCGGCATCAAGTCCGGCGAAGATCCGGAGCAGGCCATGTACCGGGAACTTGAAGAAGAGACGGGGCTCAAGCCCCACCATGTCGAAATTATTGGCCGAACCCGCGACTGGCTTCACTACGATGTGCCCACCCGTTGGGTTCGTCGGGAATGGCGCGGCCACTATCGGGGGCAGAAACAGATCTGGTACCTGCTCCGGATGCTGGGCCAAGATTCCGACGTCACCCTGAAGTGCGACTTTGAAAAGCCTGAATTCGATGCCTGGCGCTGGCATGAATTCTGGATTCCCCTTGATTCCGTCATTGAGTTCAAGCGTGGGGTGTATCAGTCCGCACTCACCGAACTTTCGAAGTTCGTGTTCTCGGAAGACGAGCTTGTCAAAGCCCACCGAAGGGCCTCGCAGAACTTTAATCAGGCTGTGGATCAGGCGTTTGAGGCGGGATTAAAAATTGCGAATGCCATGCTTGGCGGTGAGGCCTCAAGTGGCGCGGCGGGCAACCAGCGTCAGCAAAGCCCTAGCGATTCAACAAAATAAGATTGTCTCGGTG
>JBBAQV010000207.1:0-1316 GCA_040400125.1 Burkholderiaceae bacterium | reverse complement strand
CTTGCTGAGACTCAAATGGGCTTGAAAAGAAGTGAACCTCTGCACGAAGCTGCAGCTCAGTCCAGTCGGCGCAATTTAGGGCCGACTGTTCCCAGTCGTCACAAACGGCGATACGCAGCGGTGTCGGCATGGCTAGCCTGCAAGCCGCAGATTGAACAACATATGAAAAGGCCCCCTTAAATCAGAGCCTTAGTGTGAATAAGGTGTCCCCCGAAGTCACTCGGGGGAAGTCCTTAAGGTGTAACGCCTAAAGAACAGCGGCGATGGATTTCACCACCCGGTCAATGTTTCCGGAATTCAGCGCGGCCACACAGATTCGGCCCGAGTTGATGGCATAGACGGCAAACTCTTCGCGAAGCTGATCCACCTGGCTGGGTGTCAGGCCCGAATAGCTGAACATGCCCCGTTGCTTGGCCACGAATGAAAAGTCTTGCTTGACATTCAGGGCCTTGAGTTTTTCTACCATCTCAAGGCGCATCTTGCGGATGCGTTCACGCATTTCGGTGAGCTCGGCTTCCCAGATCTTGCGCAGTTCGGGGTTGGTCAGGACTTCCGCCACAATGGCGCCGCCGTGGGTTGGGGGGTTGGAATAGTTGGTGCGGATGATGCGCTTCACCTGGCTTAAAACCTTGGCGGCCTCGTCTTTGCTGGCGGTGACGATTGAGAGCGCACCCACGCGTTCGCCGTAAAGCGAAAACGACTTCGAAAACGAGCTGGCCACCAAAAAAGGCAGACCCGATTTGGCAAAGAGCCCAACGGCCAGGGCGTCTTGCTGAATGCCGTCTCCAAAGCCCTGATAGGCGAGGTCAAGAAACGGAACAAAGTTTTTCACCTTGCAAACGGTGACAATTTCTTCCCACTGGTGCTGGTTCAGGTCGACCCCGGTGGGGTTGTGGCAGCAGGCGTGCAAAAGCACCACGCTGCGGTCTGGCATAGCCTTCAGGCTTGTGACCATGCCCGCGAAATCCAGGCCGTGGGTTTTGGGGTCGTAATAGGTATAGGCGTTCACCTGAAAACCAGCGTTTTCGAAAACACCGCGGTGGTTTTCCCAGGTGGGGTCGCTGATGGCCACCTGGCTGGAGGGCAAAAGCCTCCGCAGATAGTCCGCACCAACCTTGAGCGCGCCAGTGCCGCCAAGGGTCTCCATGGTGATGACCCGGCCTTCACTAACCTCTGGGCTTTGTTCGCCAAACAGCAGGTTCTGCACGGCCTTGTTGTAAAAGGCAGGGCCGTCAATGGGCTGATAGCCGCGGGGAAGCCCCTTTTTGATTCTGTCTTCTTCTGCCTGCTTTACAGCCCTAAGAAGCGGCAATTTA
>JBBAQV010000206.1:0-1323 GCA_040400125.1 Burkholderiaceae bacterium | reverse complement strand
CCAAAGAACAAATCGAACAGCTTCTTCAATCCCGTCGTCAGTTCCTGGCGCATGCCGAGCTGCAAGAGCGTCTTGCCGCCGAATCGATCGATGTCTCCCTGCCCGGTCGTGGGCGCGGTGTGGGTTCGATTCATCCGGTGATACGCACCTGGCGGCGCGTCGAGGAAATCTTCCGCTCCATCGGCTTTGAAGTGGCTGATGGCCCAGAAATTGAGACGGATTGGATGAACTTCACGGCATTGAACAACCCTGAAAATCACCCGGCCCGTTCCATGCAAGACACCTTTTATCTTGAGAAACAAGATGAGCATGGTCTTCCTTTGTTGCTGCGTACCCATACCAGTCCCATGCAGGTCCGTTATGCCAAGACGCACCAGCCTCCCATCAAGGTGATTGCGCCCGGTCGCACCTACCGTGTCGACAGCGACGCCACCCATTCCCCCATGTTTCATCAGGTGGAGGGCCTTTGGATTGCAGAAGACATCTCCTTTGCGGACTTAAAAGGCGTCTATACCAACTTCCTCCAAGAGTTTTTTGAGACCACCCAGCTGCAGGTCCGTTTTCGGCCGTCTTTTTTTCCTTTTACTGAACCCTCGGCGGAGATCGATATGCGCTTTGACTCGGGCCCCCTGAAGGGGCGCTGGCTCGAGATCTCGGGCTCGGGTCAGGTTCACCCCCGAGTGATCGAAAACTTTGGACTCGACCCGGAGCGTTATGTTGGCTTTGCCTTTGGAAGCGGGCTTGAGCGGATGACGATGCTTCGATACGGCATTGGTGATCTGCGTCTCTTCTTTGAAAACGATTTGCGTTTCTTGCGACAGTTCGCCTGAGGAAGTCATGAGAGTCCCCGAAAACTGGCTTCGAAGCCAAGTGAATCCTTCGATCAGCAGTGAAGCCCTTGCTGACACCCTGACCATGGCTGGCCTTGAGGTTGAGGACCTTGAGCCGCTTGCCCCTGAATTCAGCGGTGTGGTGGTGGCAAGGGTGATCTCCTGTGAGCCCCATCCTGATGCCGATCGGCTGCGTGTCTGTCGTGTCGATGCCGGCCAGGGTGGCGAACCTTTGCAGATTGTCTGCGGCGCACCGAACGTTGCGGCCCAGATGTTGGTCGCCTGCGCCACCGAAGGGGCGGTGTTGCCCGGTGGTTTCAAAATTAAGCGAGCCAAGATGCGTGGTGTCGAAAGCCAGGGCATGTTGTGTTCAGCCAAGGAGCTTGGAATCTCGGATGATTCCCAGGGCCTGATGGCACTGCCGAATCGCCTTGAATCCAACCTTGGTGAAGATCTTCGCCAGGCGCTTGATCTTGATGCGAAAGTCTTCACC
>JBBAQV010000205.1:0-1324 GCA_040400125.1 Burkholderiaceae bacterium | reverse complement strand
ACTTCTGCAGCAAAAGGTCCGCTTGCCTCGTCAGGGCTTCAGCAACCATTCGGATCTCCTCGGAAACAGGGGCCGCGGCAGGATTGGCAGCGCCACTGGACGATGATGAGCCGCCAACCTGGATTGCCTGCCCGGGGCCCCTGGGACGTGGCGGCAAAGCCGGCCAGTCGTCCCCTGCGCCGCCGCCCGGAGGCTGTCCCGAGGGACCGGCCATTCTTGCTGGGGCGGCGGGAACCACGGCCCTTTCTGTTGGCTGGGGGCCGGGTTTGGCGCAAAGCTGCTGGAAGGCGAGATGGACAAAATTTGCTAAGGACGGAGTGTATGACTCAGACGCCTTGGTGTCATCACCTGCACATGGCGTGTGTTCATGCTTGCCGTCACACAACCGGGTGAGGGACTTGGAGAGATGGGAAGAGGTGGTCCACACGGTCCAGGGCTTTTTGATCCTAACATCGCCCTGATCCTTGTCCCACCACACGGACCGAAGCCCATACATGCACCCATCAAGCTCAGCCCGATGCCATGATCCCTCCCCGACGAACGCCTGAACCTCGGGGTCCTGCCAGTAAGCGCACTTCGTAGGCCACTCGATTGCGACGTGTCCACCCTTCGACAGAACGTGCCTGGCAAGGATTTCCATGTTGGTCCACAACTGACGGAAAACACTCCAGAGTGCTTCAAGCCGCTTGGCCATGTGTGGTAGGTTACGGACATTGACCTTTTGCCACGGGCTTCCACCCGTGCAAGGGATGCTGACCCAGAGCAAGACAGGGACTTTGGCCTTCTGTACAAGTGCCGTCGCAGGTTGAAGCCCTGCCTTCGTGGTCATGTCGTGTTTGATAGTCAACCTGTGTCTTTCACAACCCTGCCTGTGTGGGCCTTCCAAGCCTAACAAGCTGTTCTCTCCGCAGCAGTACTCGATCAGGCATCGATTGGTAGCGCCGGGCTTCGCTTGCTGTCCTGCCTGAGGCTCGGAGAGCTCTGGGGGCAAGCCGAATGCCAACTTGCGCAACCTTAGGAGGTCCTTTTCACAGAGGTCCTTCGTGGAGCCGTGAAGGAAAGCCACAATCGAATACCGCAAGCCTTGAAAGGGTTCGGAAAGGTGCTCCTGGGTACCGTCAATGATGACCGCCATTCCTGGCTTGTCGACGAGACACGACCCATCCTTCATGTGGAACGCACCCCCCGTGAAAGAGCCCAACAGGATCACCATCGAGAGGCCTGTTGTTCTAATCTCGATGCACTTTGGACACGGAGTCCTTGTTGATCTGCAAGGAGCCCCACACGAATCTGCGGTCCCCAAGCAGTGTGCTGACTTCCTGGT
>JBBAQV010000204.1:0-1330 GCA_040400125.1 Burkholderiaceae bacterium | reverse complement strand
CTGGTGGTGCCTGAAGATCAGCGCATCAAACACGATGTGATTGTGGCCGCCCAAGACACCATGGGCGCCGAGCCCGGTCAGGTGGTCTCGATTGAAATCATTGATCCGCCCACCCGATACACCCCACCCGTGGGTCGCGTCGTCGAGGTGCTTGGTGGTGTCGATGACCCCGGCATGGAAGTCGAAATCGCGGTGCGCAAGTTTGATGTCCCGCATCTCTTTTCCGATGCGGCCGAAAAACTAGCCGAAAAACTTCCTTCCGAGGTTCGTGCCCGGGATTTAAAAAACCGAATTGACCTGCGCGACGTCGCCTTCATGACCATCGACGGCGAAGATGCCCGTGATTTCGACGACGCCGTCTATGCGGAACCCATGGAGGGCGGCGGCTGGCGCCTTCTGGTGGCCATTGCCGATGTCAGCCACTATGTATCCAGTGGCGATGCGCTTGATCGCGACGCTTTTGCGCGAAGCACCTCGGTGTATTTTCCCCGCCGCGTCTTGCCCATGCTTCCGGAAAAGCTCTCGAACGGCCTGTGTTCGTTGAATCCGCATGTTGATCGTCTGGCCCTGGTCTGCGACATGGTGATCACCACGGCGGGCGAGGTGAAGGCTTATCAGTTCTACGAGGCCGTGATTCAGTCGATGCAGCGTCTGACCTACACCCGAGCCTGGTCTGCGATGTGTGACCCGCTCTCGGATGACGCGGTCAAACTGGGCCCTCTGGTCGAGACCCTGGGACATCTGGAAGAAGTGTTTCGAACCCTGCTGGCGGCGCGTGAGGCCCGAGGCGCGATCGACTTTGATTCGATCGAAACTTATATGCAGTTTGATGATCACGGTCGCATTGAGCGAATTCTTCCGCGAGTTCGAAATGATGCGCATCGTCTTATCGAGGAATGCATGCTTGCGGCCAACACTTGCGCCGCGGATATTTTTAAGCGGCCCAAGCGTCATGGCCTTTATCGTGTCCACGAGGGCCCCACGCCCGAGCGGCTCAAAACCCTTCGCGAATTTCTGAAGGTTCAGGGCCTGAAACTGGAAGGGGGCGAGGAGCCATCCCCTGGGGATTACGCGCGGCTGGCCAAGGAGATTCGTGCCCGCCCCGATTCCCGTCTGATCCAGTCCTTGCTGCTTCGAAGCATGCAACAGGCGATCTACACACCCGACAACTCGGGGCACTTTGGCCTGTCGTATGAAGCCTATGCTCATTTCACATCACCGATTCGTCGATATCCGGATCTCTTGGTGCACCGGGTGATCAAGTCCATCATTCGTCATGAACCCCATTACATCCCGCCGTATGGCGACATGGGACATGACGACGATGTCA
>JBBAQV010000203.1:0-1341 GCA_040400125.1 Burkholderiaceae bacterium | reverse complement strand
GACACCGTCATCGCTACGGTCAGCTACTAAGCCATGGCCATGCTTTTCAGCAGCAAGACCTCACTGCGAGGTCTTGTCTTCCAATTCTTTTCGCAAGGCTCCGTACCTGCCTCAAAGCTTGCTCTAACATTGACCCTCGGGCTGACCCTTGCCAGCCAAAGCGTCTCTTCCCGGGCAGCCTTGAACATCACACCGCCTCAGCTGGCGCCCGATGCCAACGGTGTCGTGGCCACGGAGGTTAAATCAACACTGAACCATGGATCTCGTTGGTCGGTGCGCATCATCCCTTGGGACCCCAACCCATCAGAGCCCGACACCACGGTGAACAGCGCCACCACCGTCAAGGCCAACCTCATCAGCACTTCACCCGCGGCTCAGCCGCAGATCTCGCCAAGGTTTTTTAGTCTTCAACCCATGCAGCATCAGGTGATTCGCGCACGAATTCCTGATCGTTCCAAACGCTATCGACTTCTGATTGAGCAGGTTGCCGACCAGGAATCTCGGCACGAAGGGGTGAACTTTCAGTTTCGCTTCAGCCTTCCGGTCTATCAATCACGGCAAGATCCGGCTATACCTTTGGGCATCACGATTCGTTGATGCTTCTGGAGGCTGCATGGATCTTGGCTGCAATTGAGCTCAATGGCGCGGCAGTGTCTCGTGGAGCCAGCGTCAGGCTAACGCCAAGCCATTGCGAGGTCGAACATATCGCGCTTGACGATCATCTGAACCCAAGGCGTTCGGATGTCCGTCTGGCCGACCACTGGTCGTTTCCCATCGAATACTGCAGCCTTGACACCGCCAAGGGTCTGCTTCAGATTCAGCTTCCCCAAGATCTTCTCGCCACCAAGACGCTTCGGCTGGGAGCAGCCCAACGACAAGACCCCGTTGAGCTTCTCCACCGCCCCTCCGTTAGCGAACACAACACGGTGCGGGTTATGCCTTCGGCGTCCGTCGACTTCATGATGGGCTCGAATGCCCGGGGTCTTGGATTGGGAATCTCGGCAGGCCCATGGCTTTTTCAGGGCTTTGTTCAGAAACCAAACGACGCCGCGAGCCTCAACCGCTGGAGTCTTGAGCATCTCCTTGCATCGGGCGCCGCCGTGACCCTTGGCGACTTTCGTGCGGAGACGGGCCCAGCGCAGAACCTTGGCGAGTTCCGGGGACTGCACATCACCAACCAAGCCCAGCCGTTGCGCAATGATGCGAGCGCCTTTGGCGAACTCTTGATTGATCGACCTGCAAGACTGCAGTTCTTTGATCGTCAAGGCATTCCAATCTACTCCGCGGAGATCCTGTCGCCGGGCAACTATCAGGTCCAAGGCTATGGCTCAAGCAGTGTTC
>JBBAQV010000202.1:0-1346 GCA_040400125.1 Burkholderiaceae bacterium | reverse complement strand
GACTCTTCAGCGTGTCAGCCTGAACAGATTCGTCAGGTGCTTGGCCGTTTCGCACCCTTGTTTTGTCCTGAGCAGAATGCCTACCGCCATCGGTTTCGGATGCCGCGCCTGCCCGAGCGTTTGGTCTTGCGCTGGTGTCATCGAAATGACATCCATCCAATCGCAGGCTTTGAAAGGGAGGACCGAGTTGCTCTGATTGACCAAGACAACGATGGCGGCCGTCGGTCCACCATGATCTGGTTTTCGAGCCATCGGTTTGTCCCAGACCATTGGTGTGGGCTGGCCTTTGATGATGGCCGTTGGCGCCCTGTAACCCACGCCAGTACTTGACTTCGGCTTGCACTGAATCAATTTTATTGTTTGCGTTTTTCCGTGCAGCGACATACTCTGAAGCCATAGAAATCTTTTGGAGTTGTTGTGCAGCCACTTTCCACCATCGTTTATCACAGCAAGGCATCGGTCGGGTTCACCGAACTTGATCTCTTGTATCTGCTTGCGGGTTGCCGTGCCCGAAATCGATCAGAGGGTGTGACGGGTGTCTTGGTCTTTGATCGTGGCGCTTTTTTCCAGTGGATTGAAGGCCCTAATCTTCCTTTGCAGCGCGTCTGGAATTCCATTCAGCGTGACCCGCGCCATCACGACATCCAGGTCCTGGCCGACACCTCCATTCCCGTTCGGTTGTTCCAAGATTGGCATATGCAATTTGCGCACCGAGACTGCAAGGCAGCCAATTACATTGACGGCCTGATTCAGGCTTCCGATCAGGTGATGGATCGCCTGCATGACAGCCCGAATGAGGCGCCGATGATTCTTGCTGAATTTAGTGAAATCGGCGGCGGGCCGTTCTCGAGAATGCTGGCGTCGTAAACCGTTCAGCCCCGGGCTAACGCGGTTTTGTGTGGAACGACTTAGAGCGTCTTGACCAGAATCTGGGATTTCCTGGCCCAGTCGTAAGCCTCTTTGCGCAGCGGGGGGAGCTGTTCCACCTGCCCCACCTTGAACCCACGCTTGAGAAACCAGTGAGCCGTTCGGGTGGTCAGCACAAATAAATTCTTGACTCCCGACTGCCTTGCCTGCTGCTCAATGCTTTTAAGAAGACGTTCACCATCACCCACGCCTTGGGTTTCGGGCCGAACCATGAGACAGGCCAGCTCACCCATGGTGGAGCCCTCAAAGGTGTAGAGCGCTGCGCAGCCAAAGATCACGCCATCGTGCTCGATCACGGTGAACCGGTCGATGTCGCGTTCAATCTTGGCGCGGCCCCGGGTGACAAAGGTTCCGTCTTCCTCCAAAGGCTCAATCAGTGACACGATGGCTGCGACATCATCGATGTTGGCGGGACGCAG
>JBBAQV010000201.1:0-1350 GCA_040400125.1 Burkholderiaceae bacterium | reverse complement strand
GACCTTGGTGAAGGCGTCGAACATTGAAGAGCTCCTGTTCTCGACGTCGGGGTCGAGAGTGGGTGGGAAGGGGGGCCGGGAAGGCTTGCTTCCGGGCACCGAGCCATTCTTCTGAAACCCTGCGGTGCTGGGCTCGTTGCTTCACAAAGGGTCACCACGGCCCTTCAAATCGTGCCTGCTCGACACAATCTTTCGATTGTGTTTCGATTTGCCGGCAGTGTGCAATTCCCGCCTGGCCATGAAAAAGCCCGGCCCATGGGCCGGGCTGTGGAGGTGGGAAGAGCTGGTGCTCAGTTCACCGGGGTCACGCTGGTGACCCGGCCGCCCTGGCGGTGAATCATCTGCTGGGTTTCCAGCATTTTGTCGAAGGTCACGAAGCGCACGGTGTTGGAGCGCTTGTGGAGGCGGTAGTTGTTCAGCCCACTCACTTCCACCCGGTACACCCGGGCCTTCTGGCCGATTCCCTGGGCCATCGCCGTGATCGATGAAGCGGCCACCGAGGCCGGTTGGGTGGCGGCAGTGCCGGAATTGGGGCTCACCACGGGAACGGCCCGATCCTGGTGCAGGGCGCTGCCCAGTTTGAAGTTGGTGCCCGCCGGGTCACCCTTCACCGAGGCCGCCACGCCGCGGGCCAGCTGCATCAGCCAGGAGAACTGACGGCCTTCATGGCCTTGGGAGTAATCCCAGCCGTGCAGGTAGGGAACGGTTTCTTCGCCGAAGCGATCCTGATACTCGGAGCTGTCGATGTAGGAATCGATCTCTGCATCCACGCCCTGCTCCTGCAGGATCGTGAAATGATGCAGCATTTCTGCTTTGTTTTGAGGAGCTCGACCCAGCAGGTGCTTGTGGTTGAGTTCGATGAAGTGATAGGGATTGCAGTTCTCGAAAAACTTGCTGCGATACAGGCCGCTCTTGGCCACGGTGCGAACGAACTCGCGCACGCTCAGGTAGCCATTCTTGAACAGCGATTCGGCCTGGGTGAGGCGCTCACTGTCCATGACATATTGATTGCCGAGTACTTGTTTGTAAACGGCGCGGATCAGTGTGGCTTTGTCTTCCTGGGAGCTGATTGGCCAGTTCTCCTTGTTGCGGTCATCGGCGAATCGCTCGATGCCGAGATAGGAGGCATTGACAAGCGTCATGGGTGGGCGGGCAAGGAAGGGGGTGTGGTGTGGCAATGCCACCACAGCCTTCTGAGCGTATGTCGGTCTTTTTGGCCCGGATTTTGCTGTTCTCAGGATCTTTACAGCTCTCAAGCCTTCTAAAGAGATTGTTAAGTCTGGCCTGGTCGCGGTGTAGAGCAACAAAAAAGGGCTCCCGATTGGGAGCCCCGGAGGAAGCAATCGCTGA
>JBBAQV010000200.1:0-1356 GCA_040400125.1 Burkholderiaceae bacterium | reverse complement strand
TGTCTGCCCAATGGCAATGCCCGCCACACCAAGCCAGCCAAAGAGCATGATGGCAATCAGCCGAAATCCTGCGGGAAGGTAGACCCAGTGTCGAAAAGGTGCGTCTGACAGCCAAGCAAAAAGAAGGTTGTTGTTGAGCACCGACATCCCAGAATAGATCACGGCCACGCCCAAGATCAGGGTGGATCGAGATGAAACGGTGGGACGTGAAAGCCACTCAAGCATGGTTGGTGAGGGGGGGGGAGCCATTAATTCTATTTTTTATAGATATTAATTTAGCCATGGACCTTGACGCTTGGTCAAACTATGACTTTCCCGAAGGCCACACCACGAGACGATCGGAGGTGACAGAGACCACCGGGTTCACTGGTTTGGGCTTGATGTGCCTGAGGTTCGCTTGATAATGCATGCCTTCGATGTAACACTGCATGCACTGGAATTTTGGTAGCGGGGGCAGGATTTGAACCTACGACCTTCGGGTTATGAGCCCGACGAGCTGCCAGACTGCTCCACCCCGCGTCAGGAACCGTGAAGTATATATGAAATTCTGCTCTGATTGTGGCCTCCCCACTGAAACCACCATTCCCGAGGGCGACAGTCGTCTTCGCTCGGTCTGTACCGGTTGCAAAACCATTCACTACGTGAATCCCAAGATGGTTCTTGGCACCATCCCCGTTTGGAATGATCAGGTGCTTTTGTGCCGACGAGCGATTGAACCACGCCGGGGACTCTGGACCTTGCCCGCAGGGTTTATGGAAGTGGCCGAGTCGACCGCCCAAGGCGCGATGCGCGAAACGATGGAAGAAGCTGGTGCTCGTGTTGAACTTGGAAATTTATTTTCAGTCTTCGATATTCCGCACGTCGATCAGGTGCACCTCTTTTATCTTGCGAAACTCCGCGATCTTGATTTTGCTGCGGGGCCCGAAAGCCTTGAGGTTCGTTTGTTCCGCGAAGACGAAATCCCCTGGTCAACCATCGCCTTTCGAACCATCACCGCCACGCTCAGATTTTATTTTCACGACCGACGACAGGGTGTAATGTCCATCCACACTGGTGACATCCGGGAAGTTGTGCTGCCTCATGACCCGACAGCTGCTTTGGATTAACCCCAGCGAAGACCTGCCCCCTTCCCATCAGGCGTTATCCATTGACGAGGGTGCAAACGGCCTTCTTGCCGCAGGCATGGACCTCTCTGCAGCGCGGCTTCTCGAGGCCTATGGCCGAGGAATCTTTCCATGGTTCTCCCAGGGGGAACCCGTGCTCTGGTGGACGCCCTCACCACGCATGGTGTTGATGGTGGATGAATTCAAAGTGAGCAAGTCTTTCCGAAAGGTCTTGGTGGGGGCCTTGAATGAT
>JBBAQV010000199.1:0-1360 GCA_040400125.1 Burkholderiaceae bacterium | reverse complement strand
ACACCGCTCTGCTTTTTGAACTCCTCAATGATGTGATCGATGATGCGCTGGTCAAAATCCTCACCACCGAGAAAGGTGTCGCCATTGGTTGAGAGAACTTCAAACTGTTTTTCTCCGTCGACATCCGCAATTTCAATGATCGACACGTCAAAGGTTCCGCCGCCTAGGTCGTAGACTGCAATCTTGCGATCTTTTCCTGCCGCCTTGTCAAGACCAAAAGCCAGTGCCGCCGCTGTGGGCTCATTGATGATTCGCTTGACATCGAGACCCGCAATGCGGCCGGCGTCTTTGGTGGCCTGACGCTGGGCGTCATTGAAATACGCCGGAACGGTGATCACCGCCTCGGTGACTTCCTCGCCAAGGTAATCCTCAGCCGTTTTTTTCATCTTGCGGAGCACTTCCGCAGACACCTGGGGAGGCGCCAGTTTTTTGTCGCGAACCGTCACCCAGGCATCGCCGTTGTCGGCCTTGCTGATTTCGAAAGGCATCAGATTGATGTCTTTCTGGACAGCCTGCTCTTCAAACTTTCGACCGATCAGACGCTTGACCGCATAGAGCGTGTTCTTGGGGTTGGTGACGGCCTGCCGTTTGGCTGGAGCGCCCACCAGGATCTCGCCGTCTTCCATGTAGGCGATGATGGACGGGGTCGTGCGTGCGCCTTCCGAGTTTTCGATCACCTTGGGCACACCACCCTCGAGAATCGACACGCAGGAATTCGTGGTGCCGAGGTCAATACCAATGATTTTTGCCATGTTCAGATTCCTTCAGAAATTCGAGTTGATGTTGATGGGGTAGATGGGGATGGATTCGGGGTTTTCAAGAGCCTGACCACGGGTTTCCGAGGGCGAGCCAGGTAGCATGAGACCACCGAATGCTTGCCTTTCACTGAGCCACCAGGACAATCGCAGGGCGCAAGACGCGGTCGGCAACCATGTAACCTTTTTGCATGACCTGAACGACATGGTTGGAAGCCACAGGCGGGTCCTGGGTTGAGCCATCCACCATGGACACCGCCTGGTGTCGATTGGGGTCAAACTTTTCGCCCTTTGGATCAATCGTCACGAGTTTGCCCTTTTGAAAGGCCTGCTGGAGCTGCTTCAAGGTCAGTTCAACGCCACTTCGAAGGCCCTCGGACGTCTGGTTTTCAAGGCTCAAGGCCATCTCCATGCTGTCAGCCACGGGCAGCAGAGCCTCGGCAAAAGACTCGATGGCAAACTTGCTTGCACTCATAACCTCTTGCGCGCTGCGCTTACGAAAGTTTTCCAAATCAGCGCGGGCCCGAAGGTATTCCTGTTCCCATGCGGCAACTTTAGCGAGGGCCTCTTCGAGCTGCTGCTCGAGCGGCACTTCGGCCGAACCT
>JBBAQV010000198.1:0-1395 GCA_040400125.1 Burkholderiaceae bacterium | reverse complement strand
GCCATGCCCGTCAAGGTTTTTGAATGGCTTGGCGATGATCGGGTGCTTGAATGGGGTGTTGAGTCCTGTGGCCCGCAGGCAGACACGCCGTTTCGCTGGGCCAGCCGCCCCGCTGAGGAGGTGCTGCATCGGGTGGTGATGCAGCGACAAGGGCGTATGGCTGCCGCTGGATTGGACTGGCCAAAGGGGTATCGAGGCGAATGGTGTCCGTGGATGGCGCCGTGGATTGAATCGGTTTACGCCTCCATGGATTGGGGCGCATTGTTACTGATTGACTATGGGTTTGCTCGACACGAACTCGATCACCCTGGCCGATCGAGTGGAAGTCTCTGCGCCCATGCTCAGCATCGACGCCTGGACGCGCCGCAGGAATTGATCAATGCCCCGGGAACAAGAGACCTCACCGCCCATGTTGACTTTTCAGCGCTGGCCGCCGGTGCTGCTCAAGCAGGTTTCTCAGTGGATGGGTTTGCGACACAGTCACGGTTTCTTATGAACCTGGGTGTTCTAGACCATGCCCAGGCTTTGATGAGTCAGGCCAAGGACGTGATGGAACAGACGCGTCTTGCTCAGTCGCTTCAGATGCTTTTGCTTGAATCCGAAATGGGTGAGGTGTTTAAGGTGATGCTGCTGACCAAGAATCTCTCGTCTGAAAAAATTGCTGATCTAACCAGCTTTGGTTTTGAATCCGGTGATCGTCGGGCGGCGCTCTAATTACGAGATCCGATTCAATACTCCGGCAAGGATCAGCCCCCTGGCCTTTTGAACCGCCTCGGCAACGGGACGACCGAGTGATTGCGCCTCTTGCGCCACTTGGCTCACCTGTTGCTGTGCCTCGGGCGTGGTGAGCTCCTGGCCCAATGCCGCAAGACACCTGAGCTCTGATGGCTGCAAATGGTGACCCAGGCCAAGACACGAGAGCAGTTCCTGGTACCGCTCTGGTTTTCGCCAGAGGTCCATGCGTGAAAACCATTCGGTGAGATAAGCAATGGCTTCTTCTCGGGCTGAATGATTCGACACTTGAATCGCAAGCCGAAGTTTTGGAAGTTCTTGAGCGGCTGCAGCATAAATTCGTGCAAGATCAACGCAGCTGCTGGGCGCCTTAAACGAGGACTGGCCATGGAGTAATTCAGTAAGCAAGGCGTAACGAGCCGACAGGGGAAGTTGCTCGTGGGCCGCGTTGTCCAGCGACTCAAGCATCTTTTCGGAGGGCGGCGCGCTGCAGCCGGTGACTGAGGCCAAGGCCTTGACATCCATCAGCAGCCGAAGCATTTTGCTGGGCTTGGCTTCCATTAAACCTTGGCTGATCTCTTGCCAGACGCGCTCGGGAACGAGGGCCTGGGTTTCTCCTTTGGCCACGATATCTGTGGCAAGAGCAAGTGTCTCCGGTGCCAC
>JBBAQV010000197.1:0-1402 GCA_040400125.1 Burkholderiaceae bacterium | reverse complement strand
AGCAAACCCCTTGATTTATAGGGCGCAGCCCTCTATCACCAAAAAGGTGTAACCCAGTTTTGCACCAAGGGGAGCTGCCCTCCGAAGTCGATTTTCGTGTTCACGATTTGATTGATTGAATTTTGGGAGCTTGGGAGCGTAGTCGGAGCATGAATCAGAAGCACATGATGGCTATCGAGCGGCAGCGGATCTTCAAGGTATGCGAAGTCTTCTGCGAGATCATGAGCGGCCCCAATCCGCTGACGCGGGAGGAGATCGCGAAGTTGGTCGCAAAGCGGCCTCGGTACGCCGTGCTGGCAAAGTACACCGAGGAAAAGTGAACTTCCTCCGTGCCCCTTCGTAGTAGGGGCATACGACACGAACCACGAACCACGGAGTAGCCCAATGCGTGCCCACATCTCTTGCAATTGCCACCAATGCAAGGCCGCCAGCCCCGAAATGAAGGCATGGCACAAGAAAATGGCCCACAAGGGCCTGCGCCGGGCCGCCAAACTGGCCCTGAAGAATGGCCGCGAAGCCCCCGTGAGCATCAGCACGGGGTACAAGGACTAGAGGCAGGGAGGCAAGTGGCCTAGATGACGATTCCCTTGAAAACAAGGCCATTGCTGAAATCAAATCGTGAACCTCAAAACACCGATTTCCCCCCTCATCGCACCGAACTCACCTCAAGCCGATTTCTTCGCAAACCCCTTATTTCATAGCGCGCAGCACTCCATCGCCAAAAAGGTGCAACCCGGTTTTGCACCCAGGGGAGCTGCCCTTCGAAGCCGGTTTTCGTATTCACGATTTGAATAATTGAATTTTCGGTGCTCGGGAGACGGCGCCGACGTGCTCTTCTAGAGCCGGACGAGCTTGTCTGCGAGGTAACGCATCAGGAGCCAGTCCAGAGCCCACCTTGCCCCCTCAGTCGTGGTAGGAACCGATGCCATGTCGCCGCTCCAGGCGTGCAGGGCTCGTTGAAGCGCCAAGGCTTCCTCAGGCGACATGACTTCGAACAAGTCGAAGTCGTTACACCCGTGGTTGCCGAATTCGTTGGCCGCAAGGCGCAAAAGCCTCGCAGCAATGACCATTTCCTTCGGGGAACACGCCATGCCCCCGTCTAGACCAAAGGACGGTCGAAAGCCAAGACTGAATTTCCGACACCCGAGGGCGTAGCAAGGGCATGAGCGCCAACAAGTGCAAAGGATGCGGAGAGCGGACCCGAGCTTCGGGGCACTTCTGCCGCTCGTGCAAGAGCAAGCGCTTCCACGCCAGGAAGGCTGTGGAAGCTGGCAAGTACCTCATCGACTTGGCTGGCGGATCCTGGTGGGTGTGGACGAACAAGGGTGAAACGGTCGTGATCGGGAAGGATGTCGATAGGTCTGAGTTTCCTACCGATTGATACCAGGTGCTAGTTTTCCTT
>JBBAQV010000196.1:0-1407 GCA_040400125.1 Burkholderiaceae bacterium | reverse complement strand
CCGAATCGAACCCAGCGTCGTGTCTGGAAGAAAAACAGTGACCTCTCCGTGATCTGTACCGAGCTCCATTTTAGTGACGAGCACTACGATCTCTATCAGCGTTACCAACGCCAGCGCCATGCGGGCGGGGGCATGGACCACGACAGTCGGGATCAGTACGCTCAGTTTCTCTTGCAAAGCCGGGTCGAATCTCGTTTGATCGAGTTTCGCTCAGGTGACGGCCTGCTGAAGATGGTCTCCATCATTGATCTTCTCACCGACGGACTGTCTTCGGTCTACACCTTTTACGAACCTGATGATCGCTCGCGAAGCCTTGGCACCTATGGCGTCCTGTGGCAGATCGATCAGTGTCAACAGCTGGGTAGGCAGCACCTCTACCTGGGCTACTGGATACAAGAAAGTCCAAAGATGGCCTATAAGGCGTTGTTCAAGCCGAGTGAAGCGCTTCGCAATGGACAGTGGGTTGCGACATGAAGCTCTGGTCGGTCTACCCCATGCTTCGGCCACTGCTGTTTTCCATGGATGCCGAGGCCGCTCACGAGTTCACCCTTCACGGGCTTGAGGCAGCCCGCCACCTTCGGCTGCTTCCTGCCTCAAAGCCTCTTTCAGGACGTGCCGTGGAAGTTGCGGGGCTCCGCTTTCCAAATCCGATTGGCCTTGCCGCTGGTCTGGATAAAAATGCGGCGCACCTTGATGCACTCGGAAGCTTTGGGTTTGGATTTATTGAGGTGGGAACCGTCACGCCCAAGCCACAGCCAGGTAACCCAAAGCCACGCATGTTTCGAATCACCGAATCCAGCGCATTAATCAATCGGCTCGGCTTTAACAATATGGGGCTCGACACCTTTTTGGGCAACGTTCGACAGTCAAAATGGGCCCAAGAGAAGATGGGGGTACTGGGTCTTAATATTGGAAAAAATGCAGCGACACCGATTGAAGAGGCCGACGACGACTATGTCTGCTGCCTGCAAGGCGTTTATCCCTGGGCGGACTATGTCACGGTGAATATCTCGTCGCCAAACACGAAAAACCTTCGCTCACTTCAGAATGACGCATCACTTGATCGACTGCTTGGCCGACTCAAAACCACCCAAGAGTCCCTGCGTCGTGAACACGGCCGACAGGTACCGATGTTTCTGAAAATTGCGCCCGACTTAGACGATCAACAGATTCAACAGATCGCCGCAACCCTTTTGAAACATGACTTCGAAGGCGTCATTGCCACCAACACCACCCTAAGTCGGAGTGCTGTTCAAGGCCACCCTCTGGCGTCCGAGTCAGGGGGGCTGTCTGGGGCGCCTCTGCTTGCCCCATCCAATCAAGTGATTCGAGCGCTTCGTTCGGCACTGGGGCCCGAGTTCCCGATCATCGGAGTAGGAGGCGTGCTCAGCGGTGACGACGCCCGAT
>JBBAQV010000195.1:0-1423 GCA_040400125.1 Burkholderiaceae bacterium | reverse complement strand
AGGAAGATCTGAAAATTTTTCTTGCATCTCTTCCTGAGAGCAGAAGTACTGCTGTTCGGTAAACCGTCGGCTGCGTTTGGCGCTTGCTAGGGTTTCGCCTTCAGCAATACAGACACGCGCCTCATGAGAGCGAAAGTCCTCGGGTTCAAGAAATTGAATCGGGTGGGTGGCCACCACTGGAACGTCATGCTTTATCGCAATGGCAAGCGCCTGCCGAAGATACCCCTCTTCCCCTGGAAAGCCCGCGCGCTGGATCTCCACATAGAAGCGATCCCCAAAGATGGCCAGATATTTGGCAAGAATCTCATCAGCATGGCCAGGCTGACGCACACTTTTCTGAAGCGCGTCTGCCAGCTCGCCGTAGATCGCCCCCGAGAGCGCGATCAGTCCTTCGCCAAGACGGCTCGATTCCTGCAGCCATTCCAGGCGAATCTCACCTCGATCTCGGGTGCTGTTCTTTAGCCATGCGCGGCTGATGAGTTCACATAGATTCCGATAGCCCTGGGAGTTTTGCACCAAGAGCAGCAGGCGATAGGGTTTGTCCTGATCGGTCTCGTTGGTGACCCAGACATCGGCACCAAGAATGGGCTTGACGCCTTTGCTGCGGGCCGCCTTGTAGAACTTGATTGCACCGAAAGTGTTCGCCAAGTCGGTGATGGCCAGCGCAGGCTGGCCGTTCGCTACGGCCTTATCCACAGCCGCATCCAGCCTGGCGATGCCGTCGACGATCGAGTATTCGGAGTGCAGCCGCAGGTGCACGAACGATGGAAAAGACATGCCTCGAATTTTCCCACTTTTGGGGTCATTCGTCTTATTTATAGTTAATAGCTAATGTATATTCGGAAATCATGCGCCTTCCTGCGACAAGCCAACGAACGTCCACCCAACAGAAGATTCTTCGCGCCGCGATTGATCTTGTGGTGGATGCTGGCTTCGCGAATCTTACGATTGCGAAAGTGGCCGAGCGGGCAGGTATTGCCTATGGAAATCTAACGTACCACTTCCCCACGCGCGATCACCTCGTCAGCTCAGTATTTGATTTCTGGGCCGAGCATTGGAAATCCGACCTCATGGCGAAGATCCAGGGTGTTGCTCAGGGTAAGAGCTCAAAACCGTCGGACCTCGTGAGTGTGTTGGTGTCGGACGCGATGGCGCGACAGAAGGCAAGGCTTTCCACTGAACTGTGGGCCGCGAGCAACCACGACCCCAAACTGACCAAGCGTGTTGCAGAAATCATTGATGAATCCGTTGAACTGATGACCGAAACGCTCGGAGTCAACTCAACGCATCCCAACGCCGCCGAGCTCCGTGCACATCTTTATTTCCTCCTTACCTTTTCTCAAGGCGTTTCGGTGGTTTGGGGTGGGCGCCCAAAAGGCTGCTCGAAAGGGCAGGCAGTGGCCGAGATCGCCCGTGACACGAT
>JBBAQV010000194.1:0-1430 GCA_040400125.1 Burkholderiaceae bacterium | reverse complement strand
TTTTTACCGCGGTCACCATGACACTTTCGGTGTTGACCTGGATGGGCTCTGAGCTTCAGTTCCAGTCTGACATGGGTATTTTGCTGGGCTTCATGTTCCTGGTGAACCTGCTTGGTGCCGTTTTGCTTCTGCCCGCATTGGCTGCCTTTCTGGTTCGATCGAAAGCCAAAGCCACCATTTAATTCAAAGGATTCACCGTGCCTCTACCCTCAATTCTGAAAGACCTTCGCCTGCCGCTCATTGGTGCGCCTCTGTTCATTGTTTCAAACCCACATCTGGTGATTGCCCAGTGCCGTGCCGGAATTGTTGGTGCCTTCCCGGCCCTGAACGCCCGGGAACCCGGGGAACTGGAGCAATGGCTGCAGAGCATTCAAACGGCATTGGCTGCGCCGCAGGATGCTTCTGTTCAGCATGCCATTGCGCCCTATGCGGTGAACCAGATTGTTCACCCCTCGAATGCAAGGCTTCAGGAAGATGTCGAGCTTTGCGTGAAGTACAAAGCCCCCATCATGATCACCAGCCTGCAGTCCCCCGGCCCCGTGGTGAAAGCGGCTCACAGCTATGGCGGTATTGTCTTTCACGACGTCATTAGCATTCGCCATGCTGAAAAAGCCCTGGCCGATGGCGTGGATGGTTTGATTCTGGTCACCACCGGTGCTGGCGGCCATGCTGGCACCCTGAACCCCTTTGCCTTTGTGGAAGAGATTCGCCGGTTTTACAACGGCCCCATCATTCTTTCGGGCGCCATGAGTCGCGGCCATCACATTCTGGCGGCCCAGGCCATGGGGGCAGATCTTGCCTATATGGGGACACGTTTTGTGGCCACCCAGGAAGCCCGAGCCATTCCGGAATACAAAGAGATGCTGGTCTCTTCGCGCGCCGAAGATATTGTCTACACCAACGTTTTCACGGGTGTACACGGCAACTATTTAAAGGGCAGTATTGTCCGGGCGGGCCTTGACCCAGCGGCCTTGGGTCAGGCGGACAAAACCAAGATGGATTTTGCAAGCATGCAAAAAGATGGCGGCGCGAAGGCCTGGAAAGACATCTGGGGTGCCGGCCAAAGCGTTGCGGGAATTGAAGAGGTGCTTCCTGCAGCGCAAGTGGTGGATCAGTTAGAAAAAGAATATCAACAGGTTCGACAACAGTTCAGCAGTTCCAATTAAAACAAGGAGACTTGAATGAAGCTTAGAACACCAACTCGACTGGCCTTAGCCGTTGCGGCCTCATTGACCATGGCTTCCGCCCATGCGGATTCACTGTCCTTTAGCCGGATGTACACCCTGGGGGATTCGTTGACGGATGGGGGAACCTACAGCAACGCATCGCGCTTGGTCATTGGAGGTACACCGGCGGTGACCTACTATAAATTCCTGAACAACAACCCGAATCCGCTTACCCCTTCTAAAGTCTATGCAGAAACCCTAGCA
>JBBAQV010000193.1:0-1435 GCA_040400125.1 Burkholderiaceae bacterium | reverse complement strand
GCCTTCGGGGTCAGGGATCAGTCGATCACAGGCCGCCTGCACCAATAACGGGTCGCGAAGTCGCTGATCAAAGAGTTTGCGGCCTCGGGCCAGTGCCGGTGCAATCTGCGTCATGGACTGGTCTTGCAGCGTCACCGTCATGCCGCGAAGGGCACACCAGTTGGCAATATCGCCGCCCATCACTCCGGCGCCAATCACATGCACGTGTTTGGCTTTGAAGCTTGACTCCTTGCCAAACGACTTCAGCCGCTCTTGTAAAAAGAACACCCGAATAAGATTTTTAGCCGTTGGCGAATGAACGATCGAGCCCAGCAGCTGGGTGTCTTTGAGTGGGTCGCCGTCATGCCGACACCAGATATCAATCAGGGCATAAGGGGCGGGGTAGTGTTCCGGGCGTGCCTTGCGTTGCACCTGTTGACGCGCCATGCGTGCCACCAGCCATCGTCCCGCCCAAGAGTTCATGAACTTGGCAACACCTTGCAGTTTGCGGGCTGGGCGATTGGAGAGCACCAGGCCACGTGCCGAATCCGCAGCCAGGCGTTCGGGTGCGCAGACATCAACAAGCCCGGACTTCTTCGCCCGCTTTGCATCCAAGCTCTTGGCGGTCAGCATCATGTCAAGGGCAATCTGTGGTCCCACCACTTTCGGTAGCCGATGCATGCCACCCCAGGCGGGCACAATTCCCAGAAGAACTTCCGGCAGTCCCAGACGGGTTGAAGGGATGTCCACCGCGATGCGATAACGACAGGCGAGCGAGAGTTCAAGACCACCACCAAGACAGACGCCGCGAATGAGGGCAAGCGTGGGGTAGCGAACCGCTGCAAGCCGATTAAAGAGATGCCAGCCACGGGCAACAAGCTCAACCGCCTTGGCTTCGGAGTCATGCTGGGTGAACTCCTCAATGTCTGCGCCCGCAATGAATCCGGAATCTTTGCCCGACTGGATGACCAGCCCTTTGGGCGGCTGCTGATCCATGGAATCAAGCACCGACTCAAATTCCCGAAGAACTTCGCCAGACAGTTTGTTCATGGCGCTGTCTGCGGTGTCAAGGGTGAGCCAGGCGATGCCTTCGGCATCATGGTGAATCTGCCAGTGTTTCATCTCAGCATGCCTCGAGTAAAAGTGCGCCACCCTGGCCGCCACCAATGCAGATTGCGGCCATGCCACGTTTGCCGCCGCGCTGCTTAAGCGCATGCGCAAGATGCAGCGCGATGCGAGCGCCGGAGGCACCCACAGGGTGGCCAATGGATATCGCCCCACCATCGACATTGAGCCTTGATTCATCCAGCGTGCCCAATGCCGACTGCCCGAAATGCTGCCTGCAGTAGTCGTCACTCTGCCAGGCACGCAGACATCCCATCACCTGGGCGGCAAAGGCTTCATTGATTTCCCAGAGGTCCAGGTCATTGAGACCCAGGCCGTGTCTTTGCAAAAT
>JBBAQV010000192.1:0-1473 GCA_040400125.1 Burkholderiaceae bacterium | reverse complement strand
CGAGTCTTGGTGGGCGATGCGATTGTGAATGAAGATGCTCGCCTTCAGGCCCGCGTGAACCAATTGATTGAGCGGGTTGAAGCCTCGCTGCGTCAGTGCATTCGACTGCAAACGGCTGAGTTGTCCGCTTCCTCCCCAAAACCGGAGGCTGGCCTGATGGCCAATGTTGCCGTCTCTTTTGTGCAGGGCCGTTGGCTTCAATTCGCCAAGAGCGGTTTTCGTAAGCGACCATCGGATCTCTCGGATCAGGCGGTCTCAATGCTTTTTTCCTAGCTCGGACGGGTTGAGCAGACGCTGCAAGCGGGGTTGCGGCGAAGAGCCACCTGCTGCCAGCTGCCTGTTCGCGCATCCACCATGGTCAGCATCTGGGCTGGGCGGTGGACGGATTTCCGCGCTTCTTCTCGATTTCCGATCAGAACTTTCATCGCCTCGGCCGCCTGGAGGCAGCCCATTGCGCCCACCAGCGGGGCAAGCACGCCATAGGCGCCGCAGGCATGCTCGTCGGGCGTGTGGTCGGGGTCAAAGACACAGGCATAGCAGGCGTGTTCAGGGCGACTGGGAATGATGGAAAGAAGCTGCCCTGTCCATTCAATCGCTGCTGCGGAGACCAGCGGCTTCTGATGACGAATGCAGCGGGCGTTAATCAGTTGACGCATGGCCCAGCGGTCGGTGCAATCCAGCACAACATCAGCATAAGGAATCCGTTGATCAAGAAATTCCTCGTCGGCGTTGATCGGGTGAGTCACGATCTCAATGGACGGATTGAGTCGACGGAGCGCCGAGGCACCGGCCACAACCTTGTGTTGACCAATGTCCTGGGGTGAAAAAAGAGTTTGCCTTGCCAGGTTGGTGGCGTCGACTCGATCGCCATCCACCCATTCGATTCGACCCACGCCGCTGGTGGCGAGATAGGTCGCTGCCGGGCATCCAAGCCCTCCGGCCCCAACAATTAAGACAGCGGATGACCGAATCCGCTCGACACCTTCCTCGTCAAAGCCATCAAGAAGTGCATGGCGGCTATGGCGAAGAAGTTCGCTGTCGGTCATGGCGCGGGACGTGCAGAGGTCGCGACCGGCTTTCCCTTAAGGTGATTGATGGCTTGCTGCAGCTGGTAGTCGTCTGCGCTGCCAAATTCGATGGGCTTGATGTCTTTTGCTTCCGCTGCATCTGCAGGCTTGGCCGCTGGCTTCACTGTTTTTTTATTGTCAGCTTTGGCCGGTTTTTTGGGTTCGTTTTCACCAACAAGGTGTCGGTCCAGGTCGGCTTCACGGACTCGCAGCCGATCGACCACGGCGCCTTCAGCGGTCTCTTCGACCCAGAGATCGGGCGTGATGCCTTTGGCCTGAATGGTCTGCCCTTTCGGCGTGTAGTACTTCGCTGTGGTGAGCTTGATGGCCGTGTTGGCTGTCAGGGGCAAGATCGTTTGAACCGACCCCTTACCAAAGGTTTGGGTGCCAAGAATTTTTGCGCGCC
>JBBAQV010000191.1:0-1483 GCA_040400125.1 Burkholderiaceae bacterium | reverse complement strand
TGTCCGAGCCAAAGCGATGCATGGCTTCGGCATAGGTCATGACCGGGAACTGATCCGCAAGCGAGATCTGAATGGTGGTTTGAAAGACATGACGAATCATGCGTTCGAAGAGATCGCGAATCTGCTGCTCATCAAGAAAAGAAGTTTCGCAATCGATCTGGGTGAATTCAGGCTGACGATCCGCGCGGAGATCTTCGTCACGAAAGCATTTGGTGATCTGGTAGTAACGATCGAAGCCCGCCACCATCAGAAGCTGCTTGAACAGCTGGGGGGACTGAGGCAGTGCGAAAAACTGTCCCGCATTCACTCGCGAAGGAACAAGATAATCACGGGCGCCCTCGGGGGTGGATTTGGTCAGCATGGGTGTTTCGATGTCGACAAAACCCTGTGCATCGAGATAGCGGCGAACCTCCATGGCCACCCGATAACGCAGCATTAGATTCTTTTGCATCATCGGCCGGCGAAGGTCCAAGACCCGATGGGTCAATCGAGTGGTTTCCGAGAGGTTGTCATCATCGAGTTGAAAGGGAGGCGTGACCGAAGGGTTGAGCACCTCGATCTCATGGCAGAGCACCTCGATCTCGCCGCTCTTGAGGTTGGCATTGATGGTGCCCTCGGGGCGCTTGCGAACCAACCCCTTGATCTGGATGCAGAACTCATTGCGAAGCGTTTCCGCCGTCTTGAACATCTCGGGCCGATCAGGGTCGCAGACAACCTGGGCGAGGCCCTCACGGTCGCGCAGGTCGATGAAAATTACGCCGCCATGATCGCGGCGGCGATGAACCCAGCCGCAGAGCGTCACGGTTTGACCAAGTTGCTCAGCGCAGACTGAGCCAGCATATTGAGATCGCATAAGAGTTCCTATTTAGGCTTGACAACACGGGGCGCTACAGTGCCCATGCTTACAACATATTTCAGCGCTGCATCCACCGGAATATCCAACTCAACAATCTCGGCCCTGGGCATCATCAGAAAGAAACCCGAGGTGGGATTGGGTGTGGTGGGCACATAGATGGACACGGAATCCGTAGGCAGGTGTCCGACCACCTGCTGCGCGGGGGTTCCTGTGACAAAGCCGATAGTCCATGAGCCGTGCCGCGGATATTGAACAAGTACGGCCTGGCGAAAAGCTTGACCATTCGGCGCAAGGATGGTGTCACTGACCTGCTTCACCGACGAATAGATGGAGCGCACCAAGGGAATTCGCCGCATCAGCGCTTCCCAGAATTCAACAAGCTTCTGGCCAATCAGATTGGCTGCAAGAAAGCCCGTGACGAGAATTAGGGCGACCACAACAAGGACGCCAAACCCCGGAATGTGAACGCCGAAAAGCACCTCGGAACGCAAGGCAATCGGCAGGACACTGTCCAGGGCATCAAAAATCCAAGTGATCACCCAAATGGTGATGGATAGCGGCGCCCAGAGAATCAGGCCCGCAAGAAAGTAACGTTTAAAGTGCGTTTGAACAGCCATGGATTTGGGT
>JBBAQV010000190.1:0-1493 GCA_040400125.1 Burkholderiaceae bacterium | reverse complement strand
AGAGCACGATGGTCGTTCACGCCGAACCATGAACCGCCCGAATCGTCCTTGCGAGGTAAGGACACGGGCGAGGAAGCCGAGCCCTCCGAGGCATTCAGTCCCTCAGCTGCGCCCGAAGATTTTTTGGGCACTTGTTCGGCTGCCGTCTGCCCAGGGCTCACCAGTTCGACGGCCGACGGGGCTGGGCCAGTTCGAACCTTCGCTCGCCACTCCAAAGCGGATTCCCCCGGAACAACCCAGATGCCTTCGAGCCAGCCGCTGGCACGGACGGTTTTCACAGCCATGGATGAGGATTCCCCAAGCGGAATATCAAGCCTCCAGCCCTGTTTGGTTTTCGACAACGGCTGAGCTGCAGCGGGCGTGATCAATGCCTCGACGTAGGGAAGAAAAACTCCCGGGGTTTCATTCTTCCCAACGGATCGCCACCAAAGACTCAGCGTCTTGCCGCTGATGAAAGCCTGGGGTTCACGTTGACTCTCCCGCGTGGGAAGCGAGGCTCTCGCCTGGGCGATGCGCGGCGCATCGACGGAGAGCACGGTGGTCGCGGCTGCGTCCGAGACGGGCAGCTTGATGCTAAGCATCGTTTCACCCGGAATGCAGACGTCCCGACAAATCAGCCAGCTCGCCTTGCCTTTGATCTCAACCGTCTGGCCCGCACCCAGCCCCTTGGGTGGTGTGAGCACAACGGGTAACACCACATCGCCCTCATAGCCAAAGTTAGCAAGCGGTCCGACGGGGAAACGACTGGGCTTGGGCCATTGCATGGGCCCCGCCAGCCATCCCTCGGGAAGCTGCCAATCGATCTTGGTGGCCAGCCCAGAGTCACCCGGGTTGCGCCAGTAAGTGTGCCATTCCGGGTCATGCACCAGCCGAAGGCCAAGCGCGAGCGGTTTGCCCACGATCACACTGGTTGTTTCGGAAATCAGGCCCGCCTGAAGCTGGCCCACTCGAACAAGCCCCGGCTCGGCCACCTGAACCGGTGCCCCGGTGCCCGTGAGTTGCTGAAGGCGTTCAAGAAGACCCTGAGCCCCAACCGAGGCGGGCAGGGCAAGAGCGAGAATGGTCATCCACGGAAGAAATTTCATCGCCGCATTATCACCTGAGCAGGACGGCTTGATACCATTGCCCGCATGTTGAGTGAAATCGAATCCCTGGCCGAAAAGACGGAGGCGCTGATCGCGGTGGTGAACCAGCTTCGCCAGGAAAACGCATCGCTACGGCGTGAAGTCGCGCAGGTGCGTGCGGCCCAGAAAAACGCAGAAGACCGTCTGGTCATGGCTGCGCAAAAGGTTGAATCGCTCCTGGAAAAACTTCCCTAAGCTCGGGGGTAGATCAGCGCCTTCAGCATCCCGCCTGAGATTCTGTCCATCAACGATCAAGCTCACCGCGGGCAAACTGTTCCCGAAGCAGATTCTTCTGCACCTTGCCCATCGCGTTACGGGGCAGACTTTCCACCTGATGAATGGCCTTGGGCACCTTGTAGTTTGCGATCT
>JBBAQV010000189.1:0-1507 GCA_040400125.1 Burkholderiaceae bacterium | reverse complement strand
GCCCAGGCCACGGGGGCGTGTTGCAGGTCTTCAAAGGTGGTTTCACGCCAGGCGTCTGGCGTTTGAATCAGTTCCCGCAGCAGCAGGTTGTTAAGCCCATGCCCTGACTTGAAGGCCGTGTAACTGGCCATCAGCGGGTTGCCCAGCAGGTAAAGATCGCCAATGGCGTCCAGCGCTTTGTGCATCGCGAATTCGTCAGGCTGACGCAGGGCGCCTGTGTTCAGCACGCGAACCTCGTCCATCACAATGGCATTGTCTAGGCTTCCGCCAAGCGCAAGGCCCTTGGATCGGAGCATGTCGACATCGCTGACAAAGCCAAAGGTTCGGCATCGAGCAATATCATCGACAAACGAGGTGTTTGCAAAATCAATCAGCACCTGCTGGCCCGTGGTGTCGACCGCCGGGTGGTTAAAGTCAATGGTGAACTCAAGCCGAAAGCCGAAAAATGGATCAAGCCTTGCCCACTTTTCGCCGTCGCGAACTTCTACGGGCTTGATGACCTCAATGAATCGCTTCGGCGCGGCCTGTTCCTCCACGCCTGCTGAACGAAGCAGATAGACAAAGGTGGCCGCGCTGCCGTCCATGATGGGGATCTCGGCGGCGTCAACCTCGATCACAGCGTTGTCGATGCCCAGGCCAGAAAGCGCCGACATCAGGTGTTCTACCGTGGCCACCTTGAGCTCACCATCCGAGATGGTCGAGGCCATGCGTGTATCGCCCACCGCGCCTGCGCGCGAGCGGATTTCACGCGGCGGGGTGACATCGACCCGACGAAAAACAATGCCGTGATCGGCCGGGGCCGGGCGCAGACAAAGGCTGACCGGCACACCACTGTGCAGGCCAATGCCTTTGGCGCTTACTGCCTGCCCGAGTGTTCGCTGCCGAAGCATGACAAGAGGTAAATCGAAGGAACGCGCGAGAAATTACAACGAAGCCAGCACGGCCTCGGCGCTGCTGACCTCGAACTTACCAGGGGCCTCGACGGCCAGGCTTTTCACAATACCGTTGTCAACCACCATGGCGTAACGATTCGAGCGTGTGCCCATGCCGCGCGCGGCAAGGTCAAGGGTGAGGTCAACCGCTTTAGAAAACTCCGCATTGCCGTCGCCCATCATGCGAACCTTGCCTTTGGCGCCAAGCTCGCGCCCCCAAGAGCCCATCACGAAGGCGTCGTTCACACTGACACACCAGACCTCGTCAACACCTTTAGCCTTCAGCTTGTCGAAGTGCTCCACAAAACCGGGAACGTGTTTGGCTGAACAGGTGGGTGTGTAGGCGCCGGGAAGGCCAAAAATGACAATCGTCTTGCCTTTGATCAGATCAGAAACCTGAAACGCGTTGGGGCCAATGGCGCAGCCACCCGTTTCTTCATCAAAGAATTCATAGAGGGTGGCGTTGGGAAGGGCTTGGCCGATTTGAATGGGCATTTGAATCTCCTTTGGGCGAAGGGGAAGACTGTGCCAAAAAGAAAGGCCCGGGGGCATCGGGCCTTTCCATAGGGTGGGAA
>JBBAQV010000188.1:0-1511 GCA_040400125.1 Burkholderiaceae bacterium | reverse complement strand
AGTCGATTTTGCGAGGAAACCGCTCCGGCGGATATTCGTGCTGCGATTCGCAATGGTAAAAAGCGCGACATATTGACGCAGGAGTATCCCTATCGGACTTGGATGGACAAGGACGACTTTCTGGCACAGATGGCGCCATTGCAAATTGAACTCGTCAAGCTGCAAAGTCACCTCCGCAACTCGGGTCAGCGTCTGTGTTTGGTGTTTGAGGGGCGTGATGCGGCGGGCAAGGGCGGCGCAATTTCGTGGCTGACACAAAACCTCAACCCGCGCAGTGCCCGAGTTGTTGCCTTGCCCAAACCATCCGACCGCCAAGCCACGCAATGGTATTTTCAGCGTTACGTTGAGTGCTTGCCTGCGGCTGGAGAGATGACGATTTTTGACCGCAGTTGGTACAACCGGGGCGTTGTCGAGCCGGTGTTTGACTTTTGTACCCCGGACCAACGGGCTGCTTTTTTCAGACAATTGCCCCACTTTGAAAATACCTTGGTGGACGAAGGGATCGTGCTGGTGAAATTCTGGCTCGAAGTGGGTCGGGCGGAGCAGCTGCGCCGCCTGATGGCCCGAGAAAGAGACCCCTTGAAACATTGGAAACTCAGCTGGATTGATGTCGAGGGACTGAACCGCTGGCATGCCTACACCCTGGCCATTCAGGAAACCCTTTCAAAGTCTCATACCCAGACTGCCCCTTGGACCATCGTGCTCGCCGATGACAAATACAGGGCCCGATTGGCTGTGGTGCGTCACGTATTGACCCAAGTGGACTATGCCCACCGAGACCCTGTTGCTGTGGGTGCCAATGACGCAGCGATTTGTGGTGAGACACAACTTTGGCATAGCTGATGCTCTCGTGTCAGGACCCATCGTGGGCCACACGGGTGACAGCCGAAGTCGGGTGTTGGGTTTAGCCTTTCAAGGTCATTTTCCAAAACGAAGGATTCCGCCATGAAAACCATTGCCTTGGGCAAAAGCCCCCTGAAGGTGTCGCGCCTGTGCCTGGGCACCATGATGTTTGGCGATCAGACGCCGCTGGAAGATGCACGCTCCATCGTGACCGATGCACAAGAAAAGGGCTGCAATTTCATCGACACCGCCGACGTTTATACGCTGGGGAAATCCGAAGAGATCGTGGGCCAGGTGATCAAGGGGCAACGCCATCGCTGGGTGCTGGCCAGCAAGGTGGGCAATGCCATGGCGCCTGAGGCCAACTGCCAAGGTTACTCGCGCAGCTGGATGCTGCGGGCCTGCGAAGACAGTCTGCGCCGATTGGCTACCGACCATTTGGACATTTATTACCTGCACCGCGACTACAACGGCATGGACCTGGAAGAGCCCCTGCGGGCGATCGAAGCCCTGCTGCGCGACGGCAAGATTCGCTACTGGGGCGTGTCCAATTTCCGGGGCTGGCGCATTGCCGAGATGGTCAACATGGCTCGCCAGATGAACATGCCTGGCCCCGTGGTGTGTCAGCCTTATTACAACCTGCTCAACCGCTTGCCCGAGGTGGAAAT
>JBBAQV010000187.1:0-1522 GCA_040400125.1 Burkholderiaceae bacterium | reverse complement strand
GTGAATCTGATCGGCCTATCTCCGCAGGCCCTAACCGACTGGTGTGTCGCCAGGGGAGAAAAGCCGTTTCGCGCCCGTCAGCTGTTGAAATGGATTCATCAGCGCGGCGCGAGCCATTTCGCTGACATGACGGACCTGGCCAAAGACTTTCGTGCTGGCCTTGAAGCGGATGCAGAGATCACACCTCCCACGGTCATTCAGGACCACCAGTCCGATGACGGCACGCGCAAGTGGCTTTCGGATGTGGGTCAGGGCAACGCCATTGAAACCGTATTCATCCCTGAAACGGATCGCGGTACGTTATGCATTTCGTCGCAGGCGGGCTGCACGGTGGCGTGTCCCTTTTGCTCCACCGGTCGTCAAGGATTCAATCGCAACCTCACCACCAACGAGATTATTGGCCAGCTCTGGTGGGCCCGTCATGGACTGGGTCTGCCAGTGACCAATGTGGTGATGATGGGCATGGGCGAACCTCTGCTCAATTACGATGCGGTGGTTCCCGCGTTGCAGCTCATGCTCAGCGACGACGCCTATGGGCTGTCACGGCGAAAGGTAACGGTGTCCACGTCGGGTGTGGTGCCCATGATTGATCGACTTGCCCAGGACTGCCCGGTGTCGTTGGCGGTGTCATTGCATGCGCCCACCGATGCGCTGCGTGATGTTCTCGTGCCGTTGAATAAAAAGTATCCCTTGCGCGATCTGATGTCCTCGCTTCGGCGCTATCTCGAACCTGCGCCGCGCGATTTCATCACCTTTGAATATGTGATGCTCGAGGGGGTGAACGACTCGATGGATCACGCCAAAGCCTTGGTCAAACTGGTTCGTCACGAAGAGATTCCTTGTAAGTTCAATCTCATTCCGTTTAACTCATTTCCGAATTCAGGGTATCGAAAGCCAAGCTGGCCAACGACCCGAGCCTTCGCTGACTTCCTGACCCAGGAAGGTTTTGTCACCACGATTCGTCGCACCCGCGGCGACGACATTGATGCAGCCTGTGGCCAGCTCGCTGGCGACATTCAAGATCGCACTCGAATCTCTGCGAGGTTTCAATGAGCTCAAACAGCCCCTCATCGCCACGGCCATGCGCGGACCTGCCGTTTGCATCGGGCCCCTTACCCCGAAGAAAGTCCCACGGTGTAGAGATTCGCTGGGGTGACCATGCGGTCACCATTGGTGGAGGTGCCCCCATTGTGGTGCAGTCCATGACCAACACCGACACCGCCGATGCGATTGGCACGGCGATTCAGGTTCAGGGTCTTGCCCAGGCAGGTTCCGAGATTGTTCGCATTACAGTCAATTCCCCTGAAGCAGCCAAAGAGGTTGCCTCCATTCGCGAACAGCTTGACCGAATGAACTGCCATGTGCCTTTGGTGGGTGACTTCCATTTCAATGGCCATAAGCTCTTGGCCGACTATCCCGAGTGCGCACAGGCGCTCTCAAAATATCGAATCAATCCGGGCAATGTTGGCAAGGGCGCCAAACGTGACAATCAGTTCGGCGCCATGATTGAGGCCGCCTGCCG
>JBBAQV010000186.1:0-1544 GCA_040400125.1 Burkholderiaceae bacterium | reverse complement strand
GAAGCGGTATCGCTACTTCGAGGTCGGCCAGCAGCAGGTGATGGCCAGCCTCCCGCGACACTTCAATAGAATTATGAATAAAGAGATGAGGAAGCATTTCGGATGAACGACAACTGCGAAGCAGAAGGCCCGCGCCATGCACAGGCGCTGCGGCTGATCAACGAGCTTCAGGTGCTGCTGGCGATGGCAGATCGGATGACCAAGGCGCACCACTACGGTGCGGTGTGTCAGGGCTTCGATTTCGAGTACTGGGCTGGCGAGTGCCGGAAGGTGGCGGGGCAGTAGACCACTTGACTGCGGCATGAATTAATGCGACACGAGTGTATGGAAAACACTCAGCTACATGACCTTGCCCACGAAACCTTCATCTACCGTGACGGGGAGTTGTGGTGGCGCAAGCCAGCTCAGAAACGCGATCTCAGTAAGCCCGCTGGCTACATCAGGCCAGACGGGTATTATCGCGTCAGGTTCAATGGTCGGTCACACCAGAGAGCGCGTGTCGTTTGGCTGATGCACCACGGCTACATGACCGACCTTGAAATAGATCATATCAATCGCGTCAGGTCAGATGATCGGATCGAGAATCTACGCGAGGCGAACCACTTCGAGAACTCGCAGAACAAGGGCCTGTTCAAGAATAACACAAGCGGCTACAATGGCGTTCACTACGCTAAAAGAGACAAGATTTGGATCGCCTCAGTGTTCATGGATGGTAAGCGCAACCACATAGGTTGTTTCAAGTCAAAAGAAGATGCTGTCGCCGCAAGAAAAGAAGCGGCCAGCAAGATGCGCGGTGAGTTTTATTCTGGCGCATAATTTTGCCTGCAAAATCGTATAGGGGGGTATGACCGCGAAGCTTCGTAAATCGTATCGGGGGGTCTGCGTTTTTGCTTGCAAAATCGTATAGGGGGGTCAGGCTTCCGGAATCGTATGGGGGGGTCTGCCCTCGCCGTTCCCGTTCCGTTCTCGCCGTTCAGGTTCGGGCCGACTTTCCTGAACATTCAGGTTCGGGCCGACTTTTCTGAACGTTCAGGTTCAGGCCCACTTTGCTGAACAGCCATGCCATGCCAGCGCGCCCATATTTATAAGGCATGATTGCGCGGCCTAGGCGCATTGCACCTATTGCAATTTTTTTTGCTGGCAGGGGTTGACGCCATAGGAACATTGCGCCTATTGAGATTGCACCAGGCCAAACGGGCCGGGCGATTAGAGATAGGGAATAGAGCAATGGCGCATCAAATCTTTGACAAATGGACTGTCATTCGCTTCGCAAACTATTGCGAGAGCTTCTACGGGCCGGAAGGTATTTACCCCCTTGGGTGCAATCGCTCCGACATTGAGGGGGCGATCCTGGACTATTTCCAGACTATGCACACCAAGGGCCAAACTTGGGGCGATGGAGACAGCGTTGACCGCGAACGCGTTGCAGAAATCCTTTGCCAGCGCGGGTTCGCTTATCCTGAATTGCAGGGGGCGTAAATCATGCCATTCGAGCTTTACGTCACCCTGTGTTTCATAGTGCTAGGCGCAATCGTCGCTTGGCG
>JBBAQV010000185.1:0-1555 GCA_040400125.1 Burkholderiaceae bacterium | reverse complement strand
GCGCGGCAAGGAATCACTCGGCCGCTTCATAAGCCAGATGAAGCCCCTTTCCATTTCCGGGTTGATCCTTACGGTGGTGATTCTTTTCGGGCTTCAGTCTGAAACTATCATTCAGCAGCCCCTGCTGATTGCACTCATTGCCGTTCCACTGATTCTGCAAACCTATGGCATCTTTTTCTTAAGCTGGTGGGGTGCGCGCCTGCTTCGGCTTCCGCATCCCATTGCTGGCCCGGCTTGCCTGATTGGTACTTCCAACTTTTTTGAGCTTGCCGTGGCTGTGGCTATTGGCCTTTTCGGCATGCAGTCGGCCGCCTCGCTGGCCACCGTGGTGGGGGTATTGGTGGAAGTCCCTCTGATGCTCTCGCTGGTTTACTGGCTTAATTCGGTGGATGAGCGAACTTCCAAATCACCAAGCAAGCCGCCTGTCGGCTGAGGCATTACTTCAAGCCTTCATCCCAAAGATGGGCGCTGACTACGAACGCCAGCGTAACTTTGATTTTGGGCCGGGGAAGCATCACGCTGTATCAAGGCTTTCTCCGTATCTACGCAGACGACTGATCCTTGAATCGGAGGTGGTGCAGGCTGCGCTGGATGCCCATGGCCCGAAAGCAGCGGAGAAATTCATTCAAGAAGTGCTCTGGCGCACCTACTTTAAAGGCTGGCTCGAGCTTCGCCCCTTGGTCTGGACGAAATACCGTGAAGGGCTTGATCATGACCTTTTGGCCATTGAATCAAACGCGAAGCTTCGTGCCCGAATTGAGGCGGCCGAGGAGGGGCGTACAGGTCTTGAGTGCTTTGATGCCTGGGCGCATGAACTGATTGAAACGGGCTATCTGCACAACCATGCCCGCATGTGGTTCGCGTCGATCTGGATCTTCACCCTGAAGCTTCCTTGGCGCATTGGCGCGGATTTCTTTTATCGGCATCTTCTGGACGGCGACGCCGCCTCGAACACCTTAAGCTGGCGTTGGGTGGCGGGTCTGCACACGCGCGGCAAAGCCTATGCGGCCGAGGCCTGGAACATTGAAAAATTCACGGCTGGCCGCTTCCAGCCAGCAGAGCGCGAGCTTAAAGCGGATATTGAACCGCTGGATAACATCGAACCCGAAGGGCTGCCCACCGCTCAAAGACTTCGTGAGTTTGCTGTGCCGAATCCTGCGCTGCCAAGTCTTCTTTTGTTGACCGACGAAGATTGCCGCGTTGAGGATTTCAATCTGCCCTCATTCACATGGGTAGCGGCAGCATCCCTGGTGTGTAGCGGCTGCCGTTCACCGCGGACGGTTTCAGACCATGTGATCAACTTCGAGCGCGAGGCCCTTGCGGATGTTGCCTACAGAATTCAACAATCACCGGTCGTGTTCACGGTTTCATCAGGCAATGATGCTTTAGCGGATCTGGCCGAACTTGTTCTGCAAAGCGGCGCCAAGCAAATCATCACGCCATACCTTACTCAGGGTCCTACAGCAGACCTGCTGCAGGGCGTTCAGAAAACACTCGAAGCCCGTGGCGTGCGCCTTTGTGAATGGCGGCGTGAATGGGACGCGATGGTCTGGCC
>JBBAQV010000184.1:0-1560 GCA_040400125.1 Burkholderiaceae bacterium | reverse complement strand
ACATGTCGGACGAAATTCCCTTCTAGACCATGCAAGCAGATCTCTTCAACGCATCAGAGAAGGGTCACGCCGCTGCGAAAGCATCGGCTGATCGTGCTGACCGTGAGATCGACGACTGGACCAAGAAGGCCGCTGCTCTGTTTCAAGAGTACGCCTCCTTGGCTCTGGGTCCGTTCCTTACGGAAGAGGCTCGTCAATACGCCGAGTCTCGCGGCCTTCCAAGCCCTCCAGACGGCAGGGCATGGGGTCACGTAGCCAAAGCAGCTCAAAGAGCTGGAATCACGGTCTCTACGGGGTTTGGCGCGGCCAAGTCCTCCAACGGATCGGCCAAAGTTTTATGGAAAAAGAAAGGGTCCCTATGATCGCTGAACGACCACAAGAATCCACCCACTGGTACGCCAAGGATGGATCACCTGCTTACACCGTGACCGCCAAGAACGGTGAGCCACGTCCTACGACCCTCAGGGACGCCAAAAAGCTCGGCCTGCTACCCTCGGTCACCACCATCATGAAAGCCGCTGCAAGCCCCGGTTTGGAGGCTTGGAAGATGAACCAGATGATGCTGGCAGCTCTGACCCTTCCCCGGGGTGAGGGCGAGAACGAGGAATCGTTCATCAAGCGCATTCAGGCCGACTCCCGTGAGCACGCCAAGATGGCAGCAGAGCGGGGCACAGCGGTCCACGCAGCCATCGAGCGGTTCTACGAGGGCACGATTGAGGCCGACGCCCTGCCGTACCTTGAGGCGGTCTACAAGGCTGTCAACGACACGTTTGGTGACCTGAACTGGGCTGTCGAGAAGTCCTTCGCTCACACCTCCTCACCCTACGGCTTTGCGGGAAAGATTGACCTGCACAGCTTGGACGGTGATGGCGTGGTGATCGACTTCAAGACGAAGGAGTTCACCTCAGAAACGCTGGACAAGGTCGCAGGCTTTGACGAGAACGTTATGCAGCTTGCTGCCTACAGGACGGGCTTGGTCAAACCCCAAGCACGTTGCGCAAACGTCTTTGTCTCGGTTACTGAGCCGGGGCTTGTCGTGGTCAAAGAGTGGACGCAGGAAGAGCTGTGGCGTGGCTGGTCCATGTTCGACGCACTCAAGACCTTTTATTACGCCAAAACCAACCTATAAGGATCTCATCATGGCAACAGCACCCTTTCGAATTTACATCGTGACCGACAGCGCAAACGAGTCTCGTCTGGTCAAAGCACAGAACCCACAGCAGGCCCTGAGCCACGTTGCTGGCAGCACGTTCACTGTTCGCAAAGCATCCCCTGAGGACGCCTTTGATGCGGCCCAGAAGGGCAAACAGATTGAACAGTACAAAGACACCGCCCAGCAAGAGCTGGACGTATAAGGAGCACCCCATGGGCTGGATCATTGGATTGACCTGTTTGTTTGCATGGTTCAATCACATCTTCACCTGCTTCAGCGAAGGCCTGTGGGGCTTCCTCTTGGCTGGAGCAATCTTCTTTCCAATCGGCATCATCCACGGCATGTGGCTGTGGTTCAACTAAGGATTCATCATGAAAAAAGCAATCGTCGCAATCTATCTGACAACA
>JBBAQV010000183.1:0-1571 GCA_040400125.1 Burkholderiaceae bacterium | reverse complement strand
TAGGTTCTTCTGAACGGACGCCTGTCGCGGGTGATCCGGACTCCAACTCTGATCGAGAGAAACGATTTTTGCGAACTATATTGATCGAAAATATGAGTTTCGAACATTTGACTTGCCGGACGCGGGTAATTATGAGTTGAGAATGAAGCAAAAAATCTGCCCCAAATGCCTGCTAGAAAAGGCGATTGAAGAGTTCGGCTACCGCCTTAAAACGGGACGCAATGGCCAAAAGATCCGCGAGATAAATTCGCGTTGCACAAACTGTAGGCGGACTGACGCTCGCGAGCGAGCAAGGGAAACAAGGCAAAGTCCTGAGGGCTTGCGAAAAGTAAGAGAGGCTACAATGCGGTTCCGACAGAAAGTCGGAGGCAGGAAGGCTGCAAGGGACAGGAGCAAGGTCACCTTCGAAGGCCAGCAGATGACCTACGGTGAAATGCTGGCGATCAAACAGCAGCGCAAAGAGCAACGCGAAGCGCAAGCGCAAGCCGAGAGGATTGAGCGCAAGAAGGCGCTTGAAGCAAGACGGGCCGAACGGATCGCGCTGAAGCCTTGGACAGACCCTCGGCTCAGTTCGGCAGAGAAGTATAAACTGCGATACCAGATGGACGAGGAGTTCAACATCAGGGAGCGGCTTCGTGCAGCTATGCGCAGGAAGCGCCAAGGCGCGAAGATGGGCGACCTGATCAGGGATGCGCTCAAACGCAACGGGCGCTCGTTCAAGTTCGAGGATTTCGCCGGATACACCACCAAAGAACTACGCGACCACCTTGAGCGGCAATTCACAAAAGGCATGAGTTGGCAAAAGTTCAGGGATGGCGAAATCCACATCGACCATATTGTGCCGCTCTCATCCTTCGACCTGCACGTCCCCGATGAACTGCGGCGCGCTTGGGCAATAACAAATCTTCGCCCGTTGTGGGCACGGGACAATCTCGAAAAGTCAGCAAAATGCTTGTTCTTGGTCTAGGCGCTTGATCGGCAAATCGCCAAAATCAATTTGACACGCACTTTCCCGCCATTTGCATTTCGGCGATTTTTCGCTATTTTGCCGTTCCATTATGACTAGCACCGTGAAACCGCCCCGAAAGCCGACCACTGGCGGCATCCTGATCGGCTCAGATTACGACACAGCCCGCACCCGCAAGATGAATGCGGACGCGGAGATCGCGGAACTCGAACTTGCGCGCATCAGAGGAACACTGTGCTTGACGGATGATGTCGTGGCGGCGTGGGAGACGGTGCTTCAGGCCGCAAAGGCCAAGTTCCTCTCGCTGCCGACCAAGCTGGCCCCGGTGGTGGCGAACGAAACTGATGTCGGGCTGGTGAAAGACCACCTTGAGCGCGGATTGCGCGAGGCGCTGGCTGAATTGGCGAACTACCAGCCGCAGATCGACCCCACCAAGACCGGATCGACCACAACCGAGGAACCGACCGAGGCCAAGCCCGCACCCAAGAAGCGTGGCAGGCCGCGCAAGATCGATCAGGTCGGCAAATGACACCGACGCTCGACCCATCCATCCGCGAAGGCGCGCTGGCTCGCTTCGGCGAGGCGATGAAGCAACTGACACCGC
>JBBAQV010000182.1:0-1584 GCA_040400125.1 Burkholderiaceae bacterium | reverse complement strand
CATCAAGCAGCTGCAGATGCTGGTCTTGCTCGTCATCAAAGGCCATGGAGGCCACAATTCCCACACCCATACCAAGCGCCACATAAGCCTTAATCACATCGGCATCGAGTGCGGCCATGGCAATTTCAGGAGCCAGCCCAGCTTCCGCAAAGGTGCGGTCAATCATGGCCCGGCCGGTGAAACCTTCGTGGTAGGTGACGATGGGGTACTGGGCAATGGCTTCAAGTGTGAGTTCCGGAAGATCCGCCAAGGGGTGGCCCTTAGGAACAATCACCCCGTGATACCAGCGATAAAACGGAAAGGTCGCGAAATTCGTGTTGTCTCGAAGCGACTCCGTGGCAATGCCAACGTCCGCTTCATCGCTTTCCAGAAGGCTGGCTATTTCTGCCGGTGTGGCCTGATGCATGACCAGGTGCACCTTTGGGAAGTCGTGGCGAAACCGACGAACAATTTCAGGCAGGGCATAACGCGCCTGGGTGTGGGTGGTGGCCAACACCAGACGGCCTTCGTCTTGCCGGGCAAAGCTTGCCGCGACAGCCTGAAGGTTGTCGGTCTCTTGCAAGATGCGCTCAACATAGCGGGCGACCTCTTGGCCGGGCTCAGTCAGCCCCAAAAGGCGCTTACCTTTCCGAACGAACAGCTCCACACCAAGCTCTTCTTCGAGGTCGCGAATGTGTTTACTTACCCCAGACTGCGAGGTAAAGAGCGCGCTGGAGACCTCGGTCAGATTGAACTGCTGACGAACGGCCTCACGAATGATTCGGAGTTGTTGAAAATTCATGGCTTGAATCTATCACGACCGACGCTGATGACGGCGAAGCGCGAACCGCACCGGATCGACCGCAGCCAAAACACGTGCAGAGACCGAACCCACAAGGCTTTCAGGGTCATGACGGCCGGTGATTCGTGCTGCTAAAAGTTCAGCGCCCAAGGGGGCTGAGGACAACCCCCGAGAGCCCAGGCCGCCCAGCACCCAAAGCCTTGCTGATCGGGGCATCTGCTCAAGCCGAGACACGCTTGGACGAAGGGGGGTGGACGCATCCAAGAGCTGACCCACATGGGGCATTCGATCCAGCGTTGCACTTCGAATGCTGGTGCGGTCTCGTGGTGTTTGTTGGCGACAGATTGAAGCAAGCTTTGGCGAAATGATCTCCAGCCGATCAAGATTGGACATGGAATCGCCGGCTTCATCGTCGGGCACGGTGTCTCCAGCCTCATTCGATAGACGCTCGAAACTTGCGCCCACCACCATCTCGCCGTCAATCACGGGCGTGGCATAGCCACTGGCACAGACAATATGCGGCAGCGAATGTTCTTCGGCAACCGAATAGGCACTGATGGTGCCCCGAATGGCATTCAGCCGAAGTTCAGCCCACGGAACCATGGTTTGAATGGCATCGGCCTGAGCGAGCACACAGTGATCAAATTCTGAGGCAAGGCTTTTCAGATCTTGAACCGTACGGTTCAACACAATCCGTGCGCCGTGGTGGACAGCCTCGGCAAGGCAAGCCTGAACAAAAAGTGCCGGGCGAATCCAGGCACCCTCGCTTGTCCAGTGAATCAGCTCATGGCCGCTGGAATCCA
>JBBAQV010000181.1:0-1589 GCA_040400125.1 Burkholderiaceae bacterium | reverse complement strand
AACAGATGAACCTGCTCTTCAAATTTTTTGCCCTTTGGCCGCTTGGACTTTTACGCTTTGTCGGCTTCATGATGGGCTGGCTAGCCTGGCTGGCTTCACCCCGCTACCGGCGGATGATGGCGGACCATTGGACGGCTGCGCAGCGCGCAGGCAAGGTTCGTGACGCGGCGAGCCTGAGGTCGAAAGCCTATCGAAACGCCATTGGCCATGCGGGGCTTGTTGCCGCTGAGCTGCCTAAGATCTGGTGCGACCCCAAGGCTTTGGGTCGGGTGCATGTGACGGGCCTTGATGAGGCCAAGGCGCTCATCAGCCAGGGGCGCGGCTTGATGGTTCTCACCCCACACCTAGGGGGTTTTGAGCTGATTCCTCGGGTGCTTTCGGCCCACTTCCCGATGACCGTGCTTTATCGACCGGCCAAGCAGGCAGCCTTTCGAAAACTGATGGAGACCCTTCGCCCCATGAAGGCCGTGACGACGGCACCAGCCAATGCAGCGGGAGTCCGTCAGCTGCTTCGGGCGTTGCGCTCGGGCGCTTCTCTGGGCATGCTCCCTGATCAGGTACCCAGTCAGGGTGACGGTGTCTGGGCCAGCTTTTTTGGAAGGCCAGCCTACACCATGACTCGTCCGATTCGCGTTGCTCAGTCGACGGGGGCGGCGGTGGTATTCGGGCTGTGTGTTCGAACCTCAAAGGGCTGGCATCTTGACCTTCGCGAGTGGAAGCCGGACCTGCCTGCGGGTGACCATCCGATTGAAGACGTCATTGCGTCGATGAATCGAGCGCTCGAAGATCAGATTGCGCGAGCGCCCGAGCAATACCTTTGGCCTTACAACCGATACAAAACGCCGCGAGGGGTTTCCGCGCCGTGATGAGTCGGCTGACCCGGTTGGGCAGCTGGCTGCTGCTCTGGGCTGCGCGCGGTGTCGCCTTCTTGCCAAGGCCTCTGATGCTTGGCCTGGCCCATGCCGTGGGGGAGCTGATGGTGCGCTTTGCGGGGCACCGCAGGCGGGTGGCCACACGCAATCTCGAGATCTGTTTTCCTGAAAAAACTGATCAGGAACGACGCGTCATGGTGAAAGCGCATTTTCAGTGCTATGCCAGGGCTTTTTTTGAGCGTTTTGAAATCTGGTTTGGAAGGCCCGAACGACTTCGAGCCCGGGTCAAAATCCAGAGGCTTAACCTTTTTGAAGAACTTCGCGGTCAGCCAATCATTATTTTGGCGCCACATTTTCTGGGGCTCGACGCCGGGGGTGTTCGGTTTCAGCTCGAGCATCAATTTGCTTCCATGTACGCAAAACAGTCCAACCCCGTGCTCGATGCCTGGACGCTGCAAGGCCGAACCCGATTCAATTCACCGGTGATTGTGTCTCGACAACAGGGGCTTGCAGGGCTTGCCAGGCTTTTGAAACGCGGCGTCCCGCTTTACTTTCTTCCGGACATGGACCTTGGCCGTCGGCATTCGATTTTTGTGCCTTTTTTTGGCGAGCCTGCAGCAACGGTGACCAGCCTTGTGCGACTTGCCCAGATGTTGGATGCCGTGGTGCTGCCGCTGGTGACTCGAATGACCGATGATGGCTATGAGGCAACCTTTT
>JBBAQV010000180.1:0-1639 GCA_040400125.1 Burkholderiaceae bacterium | reverse complement strand
ATGTCGTCGAAACCCAGGTTCACCCCTCCGCATGCGTTCATCCCTCGGCCTGTGTTGGCCAACGAGTTCGAATTTCTCCTCAGGTGGTTATTGAAGCCGATGTCGTGATCGCTGACGACGTGGATATCGGAGCCGGAACGGTGATTGAGTCCGGCGTGCGAATTGGTGCGGGGTCGGTCATTGCACCCCGAGTCACGATCGGGAGGCAGTGCGTCATCGGCTGCCGTGCAGTGATTCACAGCGGCGTCGTGATTGGTTCGGATGGATTCGGTTTTGCGCCCAAGCCTGACCAATCCTGGCTGAAAATTCCGCAGGTGGGGGCGGTCTGGATTGGTGATGATGTTGAGATCGGCGCCAACACCACGATTGACCGTGGCACCCTGGATGACACCCGAATCGGCCATGGCGTCAAGCTCGATAACCAAATTCAGATTGCCCACAACGTGGTGATTGGCGACCATACGGCCATCGCGGCCTGCGTGGGTATTGCGGGCAGTGCGGTGATCGGCGCTCACTGCCAGATCGCCGGCGCCGCAGGGGTTCTGGGTCACCTTACAATTGCCGAGGGCACGATCATCGGCCCGATGTCTCTGGTGATGTCATCCATCGACACGGCTGGCAAATATGTTGGCGTCTTCCCGCTTCAGGCTCAGTCGGATTGGGAACGCAGTGCCGTGGTGGTGCGTCGACTGCCCGAGCTGCGCCGCACGATTCAGAATTTAAAAAAGACTTGAAAGATTGCCGCTATGGATATCCGAGAAATTCTTGACACCTTGCCCCACCGTTATCCCTTCCTTCTGGTGGATAAGGTGAACGAATTGGTGGTCGGTGAGCGCATCGTGGCGCAGAAAAATGTGACCATGAACGAAGAGTTTTTCACGGGTCATTTCCCTCATTTTCCAGTGATGCCAGGTGTCTTAATCATCGAAGCCCTTGCCCAGGCCGCGGGCATTCTCTCCTTTAAGACGATGGGCAGTAAGTCGGATGAAAATTCAGTTTACTTTTTTGTCGGCATTGACAACTGCCGATTCAAAAAGCCTGTGGTTCCGGGAGACATCCTCATGCTCCATGTCTCGATCGAGCGCCAGTCACGCCTGTTGTGGAAGTACAAAGGGGCCGCCATGGTGGACGGACAGGTCGTGGCCGAGGCCGACCTCATGTGCGCGTTGCGCGACCTTCCCACCAAGGCTTAAAGGACAGGGAGAAGGTGATGTCCTTGATCCACCCAACCGCCATCGTCGACCCTTCGTCAGAAATCGCCAGCGATGTCGAGATCGGTGCCTACGCCATCATAGGTGCCGGTGTCCGCATCGGCGCCTTGACCAAGATTCACGCCTTCGCCCAGGTGCTCGGTAACACCACGCTTGGGGAATCCAACGTGATTCACTCGCATTGCGTGATTGGCGGCCCGCCGCAGGATAAAAAATACAAGAACGAGCCTACGCGACTTGAAATTGGGAGCCGGAATGTTTTTCGTGAGTGCTGCACGGTCAACCTGGGCACCACGCAAGACGAAGGCGTGACCCAGATTGGTGATGACAACTGGATCATGGCTTATGTTCATATCGCCCACGACTGCCGTGTGGGCTCGAAGACCATCATGGCCAATGCCACCCAGCTGGCGGGCCACGTCACGGTG
>JBBAQV010000179.1:0-1650 GCA_040400125.1 Burkholderiaceae bacterium | reverse complement strand
GTCCCCATGATCAGGCATCAAAGAAGATTATTTCCAGCGGGGCATGGCCCGCAGCACTCCAACACCAGCCTGAGCAACTCCGATCAAGAACAGTTCAACAAATACGCGCTGCAACTGACACCGAAGCGCGTGCGACACTATGCGACACCAATCACAATCAAGGTAATCGGATGGCTCTTCTAGTTGGGAATTCTAGCCTGCGCTATGGGAGTCTGCCGCAACTCAATACCTTCCCCAACGACAAAGGGAATGGCTTGGCATGCGCACCCACAGCCGTCGCCAACGCCTTACCCGCCCTCAATATCGACGAACTCCTTGCCGACCCGCTCAGCCCCACAAGCTGGCAGTCGCTGTACGACACCCGCAACGACCTCGGCTCTAACTACTTCTATACGTCCGGAAATTGGGCCCATGCCGCAGCCATCAACGGCAGCCCTCAATATCAAGTTGCCGAGGGCTCTCCGTCCGCCCTTGTCCTCAAGGGAACGATTGATTACATCGCCAAAAGGAAGGCGGAAAGCGACCTTAACACTCCCATCACCGTGAATGCCCTGGGGCTCACGCTGGTGCCAGCCATTGAGCAAAACTTTGCAGGCTTTAACGTCGAAGCCGTGGTCAACGGCAAAACTGTACAAACACCTTCTTTCTACGATTATCAAGATTACTTCACGGCAATCAACCCCGGCGAAACCCGAGGCATCCTTGACTACCTGATCCTGAGCCTTGCCAGAGGCCCCGTTGTCTTCGGCGGCTTCTACCCCTCGGGAGGTGGACACGCCCTGCTCGCAACTTCCATCGAAGTTGACGACAACAACGCAAACGGGATTCTAGAAAAGGGCGAGGGACGCATTTTCATCATTGACCCCCTGAATCCGAGCACCGCCTACTCCCCAGCCATTGGCGGCGAGATCACCGGCGGAATCGAGGGCTTCAACACGGTGAGAAACACCGGCAACCCGAATATCCTCAGCGGCGACATCTGGCAAGACGAGGATGGCTTCCTCAAAGTTGAATACAGCCAAAGCTCACTGATCCCCATCCCCACCGCAAACTCTTTCATCCTTGGCACCGATTTCGGAGACTCTTCCAACGGAGCACTGTCAAGTTCACCTCTGCCCATCACGGTGAATGTGGCGCTAGCAATGGCTATCAATACCAGCGGACTCTCCGAAGATTTCGACAAGCAGCTCGGGGCCCAGGCAAACGCAACACCGGGGCTGCTTGACTTTGGCTTCTTAAGACAAGACCCAGACACCGCCGACGCAGTACTTTCAGGATATATCTATTCGAATGAATCCTCTGCGTACACCAACGAGTTCCTCTACTACGAGTGCCTTGACCAAGACGGAACCATCAGATCGATCGATCCCCTAACGGGTCAAAACATCGCCATTCGCCCTGGCGAATCGGGCTACAGCGCCGCCGCCTGGGCACTGGCCCAGGAACTGACCGGTCCCAGCGGACCAGCGAAGATCGATCGCAGAGAATCGGCAGACAAAGAAACCCTAACCACTTTCAGCATTGACATCGGGCAACTGAGAACGGCCTACCTGGCACCGATTGCCCTGACTTCAGCAGGTGATCGATGGGTGCCTTTCTCAGCCGGCAACGCCGACGGGAAGCAGCATTTTCAATCCACCGGCGCCCTCT
>JBBAQV010000178.1:0-1666 GCA_040400125.1 Burkholderiaceae bacterium | reverse complement strand
ATAACGCTCTTCGCGCTCAAAGGGGGTGTTCCCAAGTGCCCAATAACTGGGCAGAGGCGAGAGACGTGGCTCCGATTCTTTGCCGCAGTGAATGGAAAGACTGGACCATGGCCAATCATGGACACGCGAAACGACCCCTTCTTCAACAGGCAGCCATTCGATGGCACGCTGAACCAAAAGACCAAAGTCAGGCTCGTCCATCCAATAGGCGCGGTAACGCCCTTCCCACAGGGTTCCCTGTCGTGTCCAGCGGGTGTTGAAGCGACGAACATAGCTGCGCCCAACCTGCTGGACAACGTCCGCCATCGCATCCGCGCGCTGAGGGGTGACCAGCCAATGGGCTTCCGATTTCAGTAGACAGAATGCGTGGACGCGAAGACCGAAACCAATTGATGCCTGAAGGAAGGACTCAAGGTAAGCCCTGCGGTCCTGATGATCACGAAAAATTTCCGAACGATCGTGACCTCGTTGCACAAGGTGATAGGTTCTTCCGGGTCTTGCATCGCGCGCTTGTCTTGCCATGGAATCCTCGTGGATGCATGGGAGACATCATCATGCGCCCGACAGGCGCAATCATGCAATTGCTTTTTCAATCACCTGCGTAATCAGGGCGTCATCCACCGGCTGAATTGCTGCACTGCCCATGCTGCGCAGCACCACATAACGAACCTTACCGGACTGGGTTTTCTTGTCGTGCGACATCCATTCAAGGTATTCGGATGCGGGCCATGACGGGGGTTGGATGGGAAGCTTGGCCTGCTCGATCAGCCGAACAATTCTGGTTTGCGTCGCGGTATCAATACCGCCAAGCCGCTGAGAGAGGTCCGCGGCAAGCACCATGCCACAGCCGACTGCCTCACCATGCAGCCACTGGCCATAACCCATACCGGCCTCGATGGCGTGGCCAAAGGTATGCCCAAAGTTAAGAATGGCCCGCTGTCCGGCTTCTCGTTCGTCGCTTGCCACGACCTTGGCCTTCAGCGCACAGGAGGTGAAGATGGCATGAATCAGAGCGTCGGTATTTTTCGCAAGAAGTTTTGGCATCGACTGCTCGAGCCAATTGAAAAACTCGACATCAAGAATGCAGCCATATTTGATCACTTCGGCAAGCCCAGCACTCAGCTCACGCTGCGGCAAGGTCTCAAGGCAGTCGGTGTCAATCAGAACCGCCACCGGCTGATAAAACGCGCCGATCATGTTTTTGCCAAGGGGGTGATTGATGGCCGTTTTTCCGCCCACCGACGAATCCACCTGAGAGAGCAGCGTGGTGGGCACCTGGACAAACCGCATGCCGCGCTGATAACAGGCCGCCGCAAAACCTGCCATGTCGCCAATGACGCCGCCGCCCAGAGCAACCAGCGTTTCACCGCGTTCGATGCGATGCTGCATCAGCCCATCAAAGATGATGTTGAGGTGCTGCCAGTCTTTGAACTGCTCGCCGTCGGGCAGGCTGATCACCACGATCTCGTGCCCAAGACGACGAACCACGTCGGTCACTTTTTCCACATAGAGCGGGCCCACGGTGTCATTGGTCACGACCACCACACGACCTTTGGCCAGTGCCTGCCGCCATAGGTCTTCCCGTGTCAAAAGGCCTGGACCAATCCAGATGGGGTAGCTTCGCTGATCCAGGCTTACCTGAAGAGTTTTCATGGCTGAATTATTT
>JBBAQV010000177.1:0-1681 GCA_040400125.1 Burkholderiaceae bacterium | reverse complement strand
GGGTTTCTCCTTTGGCCACGATATCTGTGGCAAGAGCAAGTGTCTCCGGTGCCACCGAGAAGTTTGGCCAGCGGGCCGCGAATCGAGCAAGACGAAGAAGCCTGACGGGGTCTTCGGAAAAGGCCGGCCCGACATGGCGAAGCACCCGCTGTCGAAGGTCACGAACACCCTGATGGGGGTCAATCAATTCGCCATGGCGATCAACAGCCATTGAATTGATGGTGAGGTCTCGGCGAGAGAGATCGTCTTCGAGACTGACGGAGGGGTCTGCCAAAAACACAAAACCCTTGTAACCCTGGCCTGACTTTCGCTCGGTTCGAGCAAGGGCGTATTCCGCATGCGTCTTTGGGTGCAGAAAGACCGGAAAGTCCTGGCCAACGGGCCTGAACCCGGCCGCCAACATCTGGTCGACTGTCGCGCCCACCACAACGAAGTCGCGGTCTTGACTGGGTTCTTCGAGTAAGACGTCTCGGACGGCGCCGCCAACACAAAAGATCTGGACGGAAGGCGGCAGCTTTTGCGCAATAGGGTCATCCTGGGGAACCAGCCCCGCAAGAGATGGGGGTTCGTGGCTGCCCGGGGATGCGTCGATGCTGCGGTCAGGTTTTGGCACGCCGTTTGGAGAGTCGTTCGCGTGGCGATTCGCCACCAAGGTAGGTTGGCACCACCGAGTGAATCGAGGCCGGCTGGGTAATGCCGAGATCAGAGGACATTGGTCCTGTGCCCACATTCGGTACGCTGGCGGAGGCCAGGTTGTCACGGGACATCAAAGGCTTGCCTGGAAGATTTTCCATGATCCATGCCTGAACCCATGCGGCGCCGTCGGGAAGAGGAATGATGGGGCGAGGGCAGCCCGCATAGACACCGGCCCAGTGCACCAGTTCATAGAGGGTGAGCACATCGGGCCCGACGCATTCGTAGTTCTTTCCGATGGTGGCCCGGTTCGAGAGGCAGTTGGCAATCGCGTGCGCGAGATCTCTCACTTCGATGGGCTGGAATCGGGCGTGTGGCGTGGCCAAAGGAATCACCGGAGCGAAGCGTTGAAGTCTTGCGAAGAGGTTCATGAATTGATCTTCGGCACCGAAGACCACTGAGGGCCGCAAGATGGTGAGATCGATTCCCTGATTGGTTTTCACCGCCGATTCCCCTGCGGCCTTGGAGCGCAGGTACATGGACGGCGCATGATCGGCGGCGCCCAATGCGCTGACATGCACCAGCCTGCGGATGCGACGACGGTTCATGCAGCGTGCGATTCGGGCAGGCAGCTTGACGTGGGAGCGATCAAAGTCGGCCCCCCAGGGCTTGCCACTTTTACTGTGCAAGACCCCCACCAGGTTCACCACGGCATCTGCATTTTCCAGGGCGTTGTAGAGCTCAGCTTCGTCGTGAGGGTTGGCTTCAACGATTTCAATTCGGGGCAGGGTCCACAGGGCTTTGGCGTTCTCGCGCTTGCGGGTGATGATGCGCACCGATTTCCCCGCAGAGATCAGCACTGCGGCAAGCGCACGGCCGACAAATCCGGACCCACCAAGAATGACAACATCAGCATGAAGCAATGACATGAACAAATTCTCCGACTGGTTTATGAGGCCTCGTTGGGAAGGACCTCGCCAAGAAGTGTTCTTAGAGAGGGCGCTCGACCTTCATGATGAACCGCATGATAAAGGACCGCGTTGGTCAG
>JBBAQV010000176.1:0-1689 GCA_040400125.1 Burkholderiaceae bacterium | reverse complement strand
GGCACCTCACGCCAAGAGAAAAGTTGGCCGCTCGACGAGTGGATATCCTTGGGACAGCAAATGTCGGCAATGGGTTTTCAGATTTGCATTCCTTCCGGATCCGAGCCCGAGTTTCAGCAGGCGCAGCGCATCGCCTCTGGAATTGGGCCGCAGGCCTTTGCTCTGGAGCTCCTTTCGATTGCGGAGCTTGCTGTGCGCATTCGTCGGTCGGCGGGGGTGGTGGGGGTTGACAGTGGGCTGATGCATCTTGCGGTGGCACTCAGCCGGCCCACGGTGGCGGTGATGACCGCAGACCACCAGCCCAAGTTTTTAGCAACTCGGTTTGCGCCGTTTTGGGCCAGCCACGCTCGCGTGGTGGCCCCTGGCCAAGCCTTCGAGCCCATTCCAGCGTCAAAGGTTTTGACCGCTTGGCAGGCGATTGATCGGGGTCCAACAGCATGAGGCGCGGTGCGCGAGAACAGGCTTCTGAGTGGCTCACCAGAAAACTCTACACCCTGGTGGGCGTGGTTATGCTTCCTTTGCTCGCGGGCTATCTTCTTTGGCGCGGGGTGAAGCAGCCCGCTTACTTTGCACGCTGGTCAGAGCGTTTTCTTGGCCTTGCCTTGAGTCGGCGTTATCGCCCGTTTCGGTCGGTCTTTCGAGGCATCTCTCGAGACCATGTGCTTTGGGTGCATGCTGTTTCGGTGGGTGAGACAAGAGCCGCGGCGCCGCTGATACGCGGCTGGCTGGGCCAGGGCCATGATTACCGAGTCGTGCTGACACATACCACGCCCACAGGTCTAGAAACGGGCCGCTCTCTTTTTGCAGATGACATTCCAAAGCGTCTCGCCCAGCAGTATCTGCCCTACGACCTACCCTGGGCCAACGGCTTTTTTCTTCGCTGGGCGCGCCCGGGCTTGGCCGTCTTCATGGAAACCGAACTCTGGCCCAACCTGCTCAAGAGTCTTGCTCATTTGGGCTGCCCTGCGATCTTGGTGAACGCCAGGCTCTCGGATCGGTCGGCCCGACGAATGCGACGGTTTCGTTGGCTGGCAGGGCCAGCACTGCAGAGGCTTGCGGTCATTGTTGCCCAGACCCAAGAGGATGCTGATCGCTTTGTTGCCGAGGGTGCGCAGCGATCGATGGTTCAGGTCTCTGGGAACATGAAGTTCGATCTTGTCGTGCCTGAGGGCATTCGAGAGATGGGCCGGCAGTGGCGATCCCTTGCGGGTGGACGGCGAGTCTGGCTTGCCGCAAGCACCCGAGACGACGAAGAGATTGCCTTGCTTGAGGCCTGGCAACACGCCCGCCATGATGGACGTCTTTCGGCGGATGACTTGCTTGTTGTGGCGCCAAGGCATCCGCAGCGTTTTGATCGAGTCGCCCGATTGATTGAGGGGTCAGGTTTGAGCTTTAGCCGGCGAAGCATGAATCAAATGCCCCAGAATGACCAAGAAGTATGGCTTGGCGATTCGCTGGGCGAGATGTTCGCTTACCTGGAATTATCGAATCTGGTTCTTGTGGGCGGCAGCCTTGTGCCCTTGGGTGGACAGAACCCCCTTGAGGCCTGCGCGCTGGCAAGGCCCGTGTTCTTTGGGCCACACATGTTTAACTTTCACCAGATCGCTCAGGCGCTTGAAACGGAAGGTCTTGGAAAAAGTGTTCAGAGCGTCGATGACTGGATCGACCAGGGGGTGAAGCTTCTTGATC
>JBBAQV010000175.1:0-1707 GCA_040400125.1 Burkholderiaceae bacterium | reverse complement strand
CCGGATGCAGATTGCGCTTTCGGAAACCATCGTCGAGGGCATTCAGACGAATGTGCCCCTGCACCGTGAACTGATGCGTGATGCCCATTTCATCGATGGTGGCACCTCGATTCACTACCTTGAGCACATGCTTGCCGCCCGTGAGCGCGAACGGGACCTTTAAGCCAAGGCATGCGTGAGCTGGTTTTTGAGACCGATCAGGGCGACTGCGATGAGATCTCGGATCGCCTGATCGAACTTGGTGCCCTGTCCGTCTCGGTCGAAGACGCCCTGGCAGAAAGCGACGACGAACAACCCATCTTTGGCGAGCCCGGAACACCCACCGACCTTCAGTCATGGCCATGCTCCAAGGTGGTGGTGCTTCTTGACCCGTCCACCGACTGCGCCGACTTCTGGGAACGTTTTTGTCGCGACGAGCCTCGCTTTGATTCGGCGTTGATTGAGCTTCGCGAGTTGTCGGATCGCGACTGGGTGAGCGAAACCCAGCGACAGTTCACACCGCTTCAGATCGCGGACAGGCTGTGGGTTGGCCCCCACTGGACATCGCCACCCGAAGGCTTTCCAAACGATGCCGTGCGCATTCAGCTTGACCCCGGCATGGCCTTTGGCACAGGAAGCCATGCCACCACACAGCTCTGTCTTGAATCGATGATTCGAGTCTTGGACCACGCCCAAAAGCCGTTGCGTGTTCTTGATATGGGCTGCGGATCAGGCATCTTGGCAATCGCCGCAGCGAAACTTGGTGCTGCTGAAGTTCTGGCCGTTGATATTGACCCCATTGCCGTAGCCACGTCGGAACAAAACGCCAACGCCAACCATGCCGTGATCACAGCCCAAGATGCGGATCAGGACATCGCCGGAGAATTTGACCTGGTGGTGGCCAACATTCTTGCCCAGCCTCTGAAAGTGCTTGCACCCACCCTCACCCGCATGACCAAACCTTCGGGCCAGCTTCTGCTTTCTGGCATCTTGGCCCGGCAGGCTGACGAAATTTTGGATGTCTACCGGCCGCTTGCCACCCACCTCCCCGAGATGCATGTTTTGCAGGAACGGGATGGATGGGTCTGCATTGGCACACTCATTAACCCCAACCCAAGGAACTGACGATGACCGTCAAAATTAGTGGTTCGATTGCGTTTGACACCATCATGGTCTTTGAAGGCCGTTTTCGTGAACACATCCTTCCTGACCAGGTGCACATGTTGAATGTGGCCTTTCTTGCCCCTCAGATGCGTCAGGAGTTCGGTGGCTGCGCTGCCAACATCGCCTACACCCTTCGCAGCCTTGGTCATGACTGCGGCCTTCTGGGGGCGATTGGGAAGGATGGGGGCGATTACCTGAAACGGCTTGCAAGCCTTGGCATTGATGTCTCTGCGGTGCTCCTGGCAGATGACTGCTTTAGCGCCCAGGCTTTTATCACCACCGACCTTGACGACAACCAGATCACCGCCTTTCACCCGGGCGCGATGAATCGCGCAGGCGAAGTTGGGCTGGCCAGCAGCGCGGTGAAAGAGACCCTGCTGGGCATTGTGTCGCCCAACGGTAAAGCGGCCATGTTGCGTCATGCCGACGAATTTGCTCGCCAGAAGATCCCTTTTGTTTTTGATCCGGGCCAGGCCATGCCTATTTTTAACGCGCAAGAGCTTGATGGTCTTGTCAGCCAGGCCACATGGGTGGCGGTGAACGACTACGAGGGCCACATGCTTG
>JBBAQV010000174.1:0-1766 GCA_040400125.1 Burkholderiaceae bacterium | reverse complement strand
GTGGTGGCTCGGGGCGGAATTGAACCACCGACACAAGGATTTTCAGTCCTCTGCTCTACCAACTGAGCTACCGAGCCACGCTGCAAACGACTTTTTAACCCAAGAGTCTTCGGGTTAAAACAAGATCGAAAGTATAGCGCAGCAGGGTTAACTTGCCAGCCCAAGCGATAACAGGCGATCCTTACGCGCTATGCACAAGATTTCCGCGTCCAGCCACCCAGAAATGACGAAGCCGTCTGCCATCCCGGTGGCCGTCATTGGCGGCGGCATCATGGGCGCTCTTTCGGCCCTCCTGGCGGTACGCAGTGGCTATGGCGTGGTGTGGTTCGCCCCTGATGAAGAAGGGCGTACCGACGGTGCTGATGCCCGCAATTACGCGCTTTCACCGTTAACCGTTGATCTGCTCCAGCGCCTTGGGGTTTGGCCGGCCCTTCACCGGAAGACCTGCACTGTCAGCCGAATGGAGGTCTTCACGGGTGATGTACGCGTGGACCTCAGCGCCACGGACGCTGGTGCCGAATTTCTTTCGGTGATGGTGCTGCATCGCGACCTTTTGACGGCCCTTGAGCAGGCGGTGCAGTTTCGCCCCGAGATTCAACGCATCCGATCCCGCCCAGACGCCCTGTTCATTCAACCTTCGGGCGCCATCGTTAGTCACCAACAGGGCCGTCTTGCCGCCAAGTTGTTGATCGGTGCGGATGGCGCTCGGTCCTGGGTTCGCCAGCAGGCTGGAATTCTTTGGGGTCAGCGTGATTACCAGCAACGCGCCCTTGTTGCCGCGTTCACCACGGAATTTCCGCACGGGGGAATTGCGGCGCAGTGGTTCGACCAAGGCGACATCCTTGCCCTTCTGCCGCTTTCAGAACCCCATCAAGTCTCCATGGTGTGGTCAACGTCGCGACCCATGTCTGACATTCCTCAGGATCCCGCCGCGCTGGCAAGCTTCATTCAACAACGCTCCCAGCAGCGATTTGGCCAGCTGACCTTAACCAGCGAACTCTCGGCGGCTCCGCTTCGTATGATGCTGACTGAATCGCAGTCAGCCTTGCGAACGGTGTTGGTGGGGGATGCCGCCCATACGGTTCATCCCCTTGCAGGGTATGGCCTCAACCTTGGCGTGCAGGACCTTCTCTGCCTAGAAAACCTGTGGAAGAGCACCCCAGAAGACCCCGGTGCATTGCCACTCATCTCCCGGTATGAGCGCGCTCGACAGCATCGCGTGAAGCGTGCGCAGTGGGGGCTGGATCTGCTTCAAAGACTCGCGGTACAGTCTCATCCAACCATGTCGAAGCTTCGTCGCCTAGGCATGAAACTCGTGGCCGATATTGGCCCCCTTCGACAATTCCTGATTCGTCAGGCCATCTCTCCTCAATAGTGACTATTTATGTTGATCCACCACCCCAATCAATCGTTGGCTCGCTCGGCTCTGATGGCCCTTGGCGCCTTGCTGTTTGTGATTTCAATCTCGGCACCTGTACCGGCATCAGCCAATCAAAAGGTTTCCCCCACGGTGGAGGCCTCGGTCAAAAAGGCCGTCGAAGGCTGGCTTCGCGGACGTTTCAAGGTGGAGAGTGTGCTCACCACACCGATGCCGGGCATGGTCGAGGTGCGTATCGGTAATGATCTCATTTACGTTGACGAGAAAGCGAGCTTTGCCATTGTGGAAGGCCAGATGGTCGAACTCAAAACCGGCGCGAACCTCACAGCCGCGAGGCTTGAAGACATCAATCGAATTGATTTCTCAAAGCTTCCGCTTGATCTTGCAA
>JBBAQV010000173.1:0-1819 GCA_040400125.1 Burkholderiaceae bacterium | reverse complement strand
TATTTAATTCAACAACTCTGAACTGAAGAAGTGATATGCGTGAAGATCTAGAGCAACAAGAACAGTTTGATGCCATCAAGGGTTTCTGGAACGACAACAAGCGGTGGATCGTTCCTGTGTTGTCAATTATTGCGGTGTCCGCCATGTCCTTTAATGGATGGCTTTGGTGGCAAGACCGTCAGGCTGCGAAAGCCACGGATGCACTGGCTGCCATGGAGCAGGCTTTGGTTGAACAAAGTGTTGACAAGGCCAGAGTCGCTTTCAAGGTCCTTGCCGAAGACTATTCGGGAACCACGCAGGCGGCGCTTGGCGGGCTGCAGATGGCCAGAGTGTTTGTGTCTGAAGGTTCTCTGCCCGAAGCTCGTGCTGCGCTTGAAGTGGTGAGTAAAAGCCCTGTGGACGAGTTTGCTTGGATTGCGAAGATCCGACTCGCGGGCGTGCTGCTTGATGAAAACAATGCCAAGGCTGCCGTGGAGGTGCTCGCGGGAGACCCCCCCAAAGAATTCACTGGACTGGTCAACGACCGTCGTGGCGATGTCCACGCAGCGCTTGGCCAACGAGAAGACGCTCGGAAAGCCTGGCGGGTGGCACTCGACGCGACGGGCCCTGAGGCTGCTTCCCGAGAACTCATCGCCCGCAAACTAGCCACTGTTGATTCCTTTGGGAGCAAACCATGACCGTGAATCGCCTCCTCATTCCTCTGGCGCTGATTGCAGCAGCGGCACTTGCCGGCTGTGGCTCCAATAAGCTCAAGCCTGCGGGTCTCGTTGACTTTAAGCCTTCGCTGTCCGCCAAGGTTGCATGGACAGCGAAAGTGGGTGACACCCCTGAATTCAAGGTGGGTGTCGGACAGTTTTCACCGGGTGTCAGTGGCGACGCTGTGATTGCCGCCTCGGAGGATGGTGAGGTCTCAAGAATCAATCTGCAATCAGGCAAGGTGGAATGGCGCGTTGACCTCGATACAAAAATCATCGCCGGTGTGGCGGTGGGCAACGGAAGCTCCAGCGGTTTTTCGGCTGTAGTGACGGAGCGCAATCAGATTGTGGTGCTTGATGCGACGGGCAAAGTCAGCCGAGAAATTAATCTGGGTGGCGTGGTTCTGGAGATTCCGGTCATTGCGGGGGACATCGCGGTGGCGCGCTTGACGGACAACCGAGTTGCAGGATGGGATATCACCACAGGTGAACGACGCTGGGTGTTTCAGCGCACCCTGCCTCCCTTGGTTTTGCATGGGCAGTCGGGATTACGCGGTGCGGCCTACGCGCCTGAGGAATCAAGTAGCTCCAGTCTGAGTGCCAATGATGTTGTGGTGAATCTCCCCGGCGGAAGACTTCTCTGGGTGAATGCTCTGACGGGTGCCGTGCGATGGGAAGCTCAGGTGGTGACCCCTGCCGGTAGTAACGAGGTTGAGCGCTTGGTTGACCTGCTTGGTGCACCGGTGGTCCAAGGCGCGCATGTCTGCGTGAGCGCATACCAGTCCGCGGTGTCTTGTTTTGGTGTCGAGGACGGCAAGCGTCAGTGGATCAAAAACCTTTCCTCAAGTACCACCGTGGGCGCTGATGCACGATTTGTTTTTGTGGCTGATCAACAGTCGCGACTTCATGCCCTGGTTCGATCCACGGGCGAAACCAGTTGGACCAGCGAAGCCCTGCGCCTGCGTGGCCTGAATCAGCCCATCTCGGTCGGGCGCGCCCTCTGGGTGTCGGACCAGTTCGGTTTTTTACATGCCTTGGATCGTGAAAATGGACAGACCTTGGCACGGGTGAAGCTTGATGGCGGCGCTGTTAGCGGCGCGATGCGTGCGACCTCGGCCGGGCTC
>JBBAQV010000172.1:0-1829 GCA_040400125.1 Burkholderiaceae bacterium | reverse complement strand
ACCCAGCGGCAGCAACCTCCGTCACCGTGGATGCGCCCGCGCGGCAGATGATGAGATCGGACCATTCGTAAGCCGAGCGCATGTCATCGATAAACGCCGAGCATTCGGCCGAAAGGCCAAGTTCAAGATATTGCGTCCTTACTCGGTCGAGATCATTGGCGCCCGTCTGATGACGAATGGAGAACGTAAGACCATGCGCCTTGGCCTGATGAAAAAGCGGGGGCAAGGCGTTATTCAATGCGGACGCACCCAGGCTTCCACCAATCACCAGAATTCGAAGCTCGTGATTGCGGCCATCAAGACGCTCTTGCGGTGAAGGCATGGACTCAATGGCCTGGCGCACGGGGTTGCCCACCACGCGTGCACGACCTGGGGCCATTCGTGTACCCGGAAAGGTAAGCAACACCCGTTGGGCAAACTTCGCCAGCCACCGATTGGCCGTACCCATCACCGCGTTTTGCTCATGGATACAGAGTGGGATGTTGCACCAACGTGCCATCAGACCGATTGGAAAAGTCACGTAGCCGCCAAAACTCACCACCACCTGTGGATGGATTCGTTGAAGGATAGCGCGTGCATCACGTGTGGCACGCATCAACCTTAACGGAAGTGTGATCCAGGCCATCAGGCCCTTGCCGCGCAGGCCGCTGAACTTGAGAAGATGCAGCCCAATGCCTGCCTCTGGAACGACGCGAGCCTCAAGCCCACGATCGGTCCCAACCCAGTCAACCTGCCAGCCTGCACGCTGCAGTTCCCGTGCGACGGCAAGACCAGGGAAAACATGGCCCCCAGTTCCCCCTGCTGCAATGAGTGCGCGTGGCATGGTCATGCGGCGCTCCCGCGGACATGGGCTCGGTTTTCGGCATCAATCCGAATCAAAAGCCCCATGGCCATGCAAACGGCCAGCATGGAACTTCCGCCGTGACTAATGAATGGAAGCGTGAGCCCCTTGGTTGGCAAAAGCCCCGTATTCACACCGACATGAATCAGTGTTTGCAGACCAATCCAGACACCAATACCTTGGGCCACCAGGCCTGCAAATAAGCGCTCCTGCGACATGGCGGTTCGACCGACTTCAATCGCACGCCGAACGATGAAGGCAAAGCCCAGAATCACCAGGGTCACACCGACAAAGCCAATCTCTTCACCCATCATGGCGAAGATGAAGTCGGTATGCGGCAACGGCAGGTGCCCCATCTTGGCGATCCCCGTGCCAATGCCTGAACCCAGCAGGCCGCCATTGCCAAACGCAATCAGCGCGCCACATAACTGATAGCCCGCCTGCTGCACCTGACTTGGGTCACAGGGCGAGAGGTAGGCCACAAGGCGCATAAGCCGCCAGGGTGTGAAGAACACCATCACCAGAAACACCCCGATTAAGGCGGCCAGAAGTGGGATAAAAACCCTCAGGCTCATGCCGCCCAGGAATAAAATCGCTGCCGTGATCAGGGTGATGACCATGGTGGAACCCAGGTCAGGCTGGTACAGAAGCAGGCCCATCACCACCGACATGAGCACACCAATGGGCAAGAGGCCTTTCACGAAGGTGTGCATCCGGTCCTGTCTACGAACGACATAGGCGGCCGCAAACAAAAGCGCAAAAAGCTTCATCAGTTCGGCCGGCTGCAGGGTGAAAAATCCAAGAGGAATCGCGCGTACGGCGCCATCCTTAATCACGGTGGCACCCAGAAAAAGCTTCATGCCCGCCACAACCACCAGCATGCCGATACCCAAGAAAAACAAGGGCGTTGAAAGCAGCCGCAAGGTTTCCGTAGGGATGCGTGTCATGACGAGCATGGCCACGAGACCGATGGCCAGATGAATCGGGT
>JBBAQV010000171.1:0-1841 GCA_040400125.1 Burkholderiaceae bacterium | reverse complement strand
AACTCGTTGGTTTCGGAACCTTCGGTTCTGGCAAGCGCGCCGCTCGTACCGGCCGCAACCCACGCACTGGCGAAGCCATCAAGATTGCTGCCGCCCGCACCGTGAAGTTCACGGCAGGCAAGGCATTCAAAGACTCGGTGAACAAAAAGAAGTAATTCACAGTCACTGAATTGAAAAAGCCCAGGTCCTCCTGGGCTTTTTTTATGGCTCAATGGACGCTGGCGCTCCATGGCCTGACAACCCTGCGGATAGGACCCGATGAACACGAAGAATTGCGCTCTTACGCCTCCACCTGTTGTGGTGATCGGTGCAGGCCTTGCCGGCCTCACGGTTGCGCTGCATCTGGCGGATCAGCGACCCGTCACGGTTCTTGCGAAGCGTTCCCGTCAGGATTCGGCAACTGCCTGGGCCCAGGGGGGCATCGTGGGTGTTTTGGATGCGAAGGACAGCGTGGAGGCGCATCTGTATGACACGGTTGAGGCCGGCGCGGGCTTGGTGGATGAATCGGTGGCGCGATGGATCGCTGAGCAAAGTACCGAGGCCATTCAGTGGCTGGTGAAGGTCGGTGTTCCCTTTTCATCAGACCCTCAAGGCCCCATGGGGCTTCATCTGACTCGCGAAGGCGGGCACTCGGTGCGGCGCATTGCTCATGCGGCAGACGCCACCGGCCGAGCGATTCACGATGCACTTTTGTCTCGATGCCAGGACCACCACAACATCACCATTCATGACCATTGGATTGCGCTTGATCTCATCACCAGTCGTCAAGCCAAGTTCGGCGGGCCGGACCGATGTCTCGGCGTCTATGTCTTGGATATTCAAAGCCAGCGGGTTGAATCTCTAGCGGCATCGGCCGTGGTGTTGGCCTGTGGTGGCGTGGGCAAGGTCTACCGTTACACCAGCAATCCGGACACATCAACCGGCGATGGCATCGCGATGGCGTGGCGGGCCGGATGCCGCGTTGGCAATATGGAATTCATCCAGTTTCATCCGACCTGTCTTTATCATCCCGACGAGCGCACTTTTCTGATCACGGAAGCGTTGCGAGGAGAAGGGGCACAGTTGAAGTTGCCGGGTGTCAAGCCTTCAGAGGCACGGTTCATGCAACGGCATGACCCCCGCGGTGAGTTGGCGCCAAGAGACATTGTGGCCAGAGCGATTGATTTTGAAATGAAGCGCCATGGCCTCGATTTTGTTCATCTGGACGCGACCCATCTGGGCGAGACCTTTCTTCGGGAACACTTTCCCACCATTTTCTCTCGCTGTCTTGCCCTAGGAATCGACATTGCCAAGCAGCCCATTCCGGTGGTACCCGCCGCCCATTACACCTGTGGCGGGGTGGTGACGAATCGGGCTGGCCAGACCGACCTACAGAACCTTTATGCGGTCGGTGAGACAGCCTACACCGGCCTGCATGGTGCTAACCGACTCGCAAGCAACTCCCTTCTGGAATGTGTGGTGGTGGGTGCGCAGGCCGCCCGAACCATCTTGAGTGTTGAAGGCGCTGAGTCCGTGGATCTGCCCTCATGGGACGAGAGTCAGGTGGACGATGCGGATGAACAGGTGGTGATTGCTCATAACTGGGATGAGCTTCGACTGTTGATGTGGAACTATGTTGGCATCGTTCGAACCGACCGCCGCCTGGCGCGAGCCTTGCATCGAATCGAGATGCTGCAGTCAGAGGTACAGGATTATTACGCCAACTTCAGGGTGAGCAGCGACCTTCTTGAACTTCGAAATTTATTGGTCTGTGCGGAGCTCATTGTTCGGTCGGCGCTTGGCCGCAAAGAGAGCCGGGGCCTACATTTCAGCCGTGACTACCCCATGACACAGCCGAATGC
>JBBAQV010000170.1:0-1866 GCA_040400125.1 Burkholderiaceae bacterium | reverse complement strand
ACGGCTTGCCTGAATCTGCGAAGATTCTGCTCAGTGATCCGCAGACCAGTGGTGGGCTTCTGGCCACCGTCAGCCCAGAAGTCGCACCCGCAGTATTGAAGGCCTTTCATCAGGCGGGCTTCGATCACGCCTGCGTGATTGGCGAGCTCACAGCCCGTGCGGGAGTTCGTTCCGCGGTGCGGGTAGCTCGATGATTACGAACCATGCAGACCTACCTTGATCTGATGCGCCATGTGATGGACCATGGCGCGGAAAAGACCGACCGCACCGGCACCGGTACGCTCTCGGTGTTTGGCTATCAAATGCGCTTTCCTCTCTCGGAGGGCTTCCCGATGGTCACCACCAAAAAGCTTCACACCAAATCCATCATTCACGAACTGCTTTGGTTTTTAAGTGGCTCGTCCAATGTTCGTTATCTGCAAGACCATGGCGTGTCCATCTGGGACGAATGGGCCAACGAAGAGGGCGACCTTGGCCCGGTGTATGGCAAACAGTGGCGCAGCTGGCCCGCGCCCACCGAAGCGAATGCCCATGCGGTGGTGGACCAGATCAGCCAGCTGATGGATGACCTGCGAAAAACCCCCGATTCGCGACGACTCATCGTTTCAGCGTGGAATGTGGCTCAGATTCCCCAGATGGCTCTGGCCCCATGTCATGCGCTCTTTCAGTTCTATGTGGCCGATGGAAAGCTTTCCTGCCAGCTCTATCAGCGCAGTGCCGATATTTTCCTGGGTGTGCCCTTCAATATTGCAAGCTACGCCTTGCTCACCCACATGATCGCCCAGCAGTGCAACCTGGATGTGGGGGATTTCATCTGGACGGGCGGCGACTGCCACCTTTATTCCAATCACCTGGATCAAGCCCGTGAGCAGCTGTCACGCAAGCCCTTTCCCCTGCCCAAGCTGCACATTCGCCGCAAGCCCAACTCCATCTTTGACTACCAGTTCGAAGACTTCGAGATCGTGGGTTATGAGTGCCACCCCGCAATTAAAGCGCCCGTTGCGGTTTAGGTGATTGAGGCCATGACGCAAGCCCTCGCAGACAAGCGGCCCTCGGTCATTTTGTTGGCAGCCGTCGCCAAAGGAAATGTCATTGGGGTGAACAACACCCTGCCTTGGCATCTACCGGAAGATCTGAAGCGATTCAAACTTTTAACCACCGGCCAGATGGTGGCCATGGGCCGCAAGACCTTCGACTCTATTGTTGATCGTCTGGGTAAGCCCCTGCCGAATCGGCACACCGTGGTGATCACGCGTGATCCTCAATGGAAGCCCCACCCCGGCGTGCTCTCGGCGGGAGAAGCCCTTGGTGCAAAGGTGTCAGTGGTCCATTCGGTGGCCGAGATGATGCAGCTTGCAGAGAGTGCTGTTTCGAGCAACTCGCCCCTTTATGTCGTGGGCGGTGCGGAAATCTACAATGCAACGCTTCCGTTTGCGACAGAGCTCGACATCACGGAAGTCGATCTTGATATTCCGGGGGACGCCTTTTTCCCGCCGATCGACCCCACCTTTTGGGCTTCAGAAAATATGCCCTGGCAGGTGAGTGAGTCCTCTGATTTACGCTATCGTTTTCTAACCTTCACACGCAGGAAAGTCTGAGCTTATGTTCAAGCGTGGTGTATTCCTTGCCTTGTCGGCCTCCATTTTGCTGGCGGCTTGTGGCGAAAAAACGGAAAAGCCAACCCCCATCAAGCAGGTGAAGCTTTTCGTTGTGGGTTCCAATCCAGTCAATGGTGCCGCGGGATCATCGTCTGGCACCTCATCGCTTAGTTCGGCAACCCCCCTTCGAGACCCTTCCCGCTTAAGTTTTGATGCGGCCGGTCGCGTGTTCAAACTGCTGGTGAAAGAAGGCGACGCCGTTTCGGCG
>JBBAQV010000169.1:0-1875 GCA_040400125.1 Burkholderiaceae bacterium | reverse complement strand
TCTCGTCATAGTCATAAAACACCACACGTCGCTGACGGGTCATGCCGAAGTTCTTATAAAGCATATCGCCAGGGAAAATATTGGCGGCCACCAGCTGCTTGATCGCATCGCCATATTCCTTGACCGCATGATCCACCTCCGATTCGGTTGCATGCTCAAGGTAAAGGTTTAGCGGGATCATGCGCCGCTCGATATAGAGATGCTTTAAAACAATTCGGCCATCCATTTCGCTGATCATGGTTGGCGCGAATTCCTTGATCTCATCAATCAGGCTTTGTTCAAATCGAGCTCTTGGAAAGTCCACATTGGAATATTCCCAGGTGTCCGCCATCCGGCCCGCCCGGTCATGAACCTTCACAAGCACATACTTCGACTCGATGTGTTCACGAGAGACATCCTTGCTGCGTTTGTCCTTGATGATCTTGAACACATACGGAAACGAGGGCAGGGTGAAGACCAGCATCACCAGGCCCTTGATGCCGTCGGCAATGCGAAACCGGTCGTTGGAGTGCTTTAAATGACTCAATAGATCTCGATAAAACAAGGTCTTGCCCTGTTTGTGCAGGCCAAGCATGGTGTAGAGCTCGCTTTTGGCCTTGTTAGGCAAGAGCGTTCTCAGAAACTGGACATAAGCCGAAGGCACCTCCATGTCGACCATGAAGTAAGAGCGTGCGAAGGAAAATAAGACCGAGATCTGCTCCGGCTCGAAAAGGATGGTGTCTAAAAAAAGCTTTCCGGCTCGGGTTCTCATGATCGGAACAGCAAACGGGATGGGGTCGCCATCATTCACAATCCGGCCAATCAGGTAAGCGCCTTTGTTACGAAAAAATAATGACCTTAAAACATGAATCTGCAGGTCACTCTGGGAATGCCAAGGACGCTCAAGCCGCTCGCACATCGCGCGCCGAACAAAACGCAGATCTCGAGAGACGTCCTCCCATGGGCAGGCAAGCCCGATATCTACCGCGATATCAAGCAGTGTCTGCTTCAGACCGCGCTGCTTGGGGTAATAGACCCGATAAGACGGTGGGTCGGAATCAAGATATTCCGTCGAGATCTGAGGGCGCACGAACAGAATGTCGTTGCGGAAATATTCCCGACGTAAAAGCTTGGTGGTGACCGAATTGAAAAAGGTCTCGGCAAGCTCTGGCTGGCGATGGTCGGCAATCAGAACCGTGAATGCACGCTTGACCTCCTGCCAGAAACGGTCCGAGGCAAGCTCATCACCGAAGCCTGCGGTCATCTGATCATAGGCCTCGCGCACACGCAAGTCATAAAAAGCAATTCGTTCCGCGGCAAGCTTTCGAATTCCCTGATAGTCACCCGCCTCGAAGCGATGCTTGGCCTGCTGGGCGTTGTAGCGAAACAGGCCGTAATGCCGATCAAAACCGTGAAGAATCGTCTCTGCGGCCTTGGCTGCTGCGTCCATGAAGCCTTCCTTCCTATCGCTGAAGCAGAAAACCCTGCACCGTTTGCGAACGGGTGCGCGCAATGCTCATGATGATGCCAGCACCGAAGCCTAAGGTCACCATGGCGGTGCCGCCGTATGACATCCAGGGAAGAGGAACCCCAACCACGGGCAGGATTCCCGTCACCATGCCCATATTCACAAAAACATAGTTGAAGATGGTGAGCGAAATGGCTGCAGCAAGAAGCTTGGAAAAAAGTGTCGGCGCACCGATGGCAATCCACAGCCCACGCAGAATCATTCCCGCATAAAGCGCGACCAACAAAAGATTACCCAGCAGGCCAACCTCTTCGGAATAGGCCGCAAACACGAAATCGGTCGTGCGCTCCGGAATAAATTCAAGCTGGGTCTGGGTGCCTTGCATCCAGCCCTTTCCAAAAAGGCCGCCTGACCCAACCGCAATCACC
>JBBAQV010000168.1:0-1894 GCA_040400125.1 Burkholderiaceae bacterium | reverse complement strand
GCCCTTGAAAACACGCTCTGGCGCATCGCGCTTGCGCCGTCCAAGACCCAGGACAGGGGCTAGATCGCGCTAGAATTGCGGGTTAACCGGCCTTTTGGCCAGCTTGCCGCTTCCCTTAATTTCTGGATCTTTTTTATGAAAACCGCTCAAGAACTCCGCGTTGGCAATGTCGTCATGATTGGCTCCGACCCCATGGTCGTGCTCAAGGCGGAATACAACAAGTCGGGCCGTAACTCGGCCGTGGTCAAAATGAAGATGAAGAATCTTCTGACCGGCTCAGGCCAAGAGACCGTGTTCAAGGCTGACGAAAAGTTTGACACCGTCATGCTCGACCGCAAAGAGGTCACCTATTCCTATTTCTCCGACCCCATGTATGTCTTTATGGACGCGGACTACAACCAGTACGAAGTGGAAGCGGAATCCATGGGCGACGCATTGAATTACGTGGAAGAAGGTATGGCCTGTGAAGCCGTCTTCTATGAAGGCCGCGCCATTTCCGTGGAACTGCCCACCACCGTGGTGCGTGAGGTCGCCTACACCGAGCCCGCTGTCAAAGGCGACACCTCCGGCAAGGTCATGAAGCCCGCACGCATTTCGCCCACCAACTTTGAGGTTTCGGTTCCTGCTTTCGTGGAAATCGGCGACAAGATCGAGATCGACACACGGACAGCGGAATACCGTAACCGAGTGAAGTAATGTCATTTCTTGAAGCGGTCCAGGCCGTTGTCGGTCAGGCCGCCATCAAGACCTTGCCAGCCGATGTCGAACCTTATGCCGTGGACTGGCGTAAGCGATATGTTGGCAAACCACTCGCCGTCGTTTTTCCCTCCAACACCCAACAGGTTGCCGACATCGTTCGGCTGGCCAATCAACACCAGGTCGCCCTGGTTCCTCAGGGCGGCAACACCGGGCTTGCGGGCGGCGCCACACCGGATGCCTCGGGCCAGCAGCTGATTCTTTCACTCGCGCGCATGAACAAGGTTCGTGCGGAAGACCCCGAGAACAAAACCTTAACCGTTGAAGCGGGCCTGACCTTGCAGCGCGCCCAGGAACTTGCTGAGGCCATGGGTCTTTTGTTCCCTTTAAGCCTTGGCGCCGAAGGCTCCGCCACGATTGGTGGCAACCTTGCAACCAATGCGGGTGGTACGGCCGTGCTTCGTTATGGCAACGCCCGTGATCTCTGCCTTGGGGTGGAGGTCGTGACGGCATCCGGTGAAATCTGGAACGGACTTCGCGGTCTTCGCAAAGACAACACGGGCTATGACCTGCGGGATCTCTTCATCGGTAGTGAGGGCACTCTGGGTTTGATTACTGCAGCGGTACTTAAACTTTTCCCAAAGCCCAAGGGCGTGATGACCGCTCTGGCCAAACTCAATTCGCCAGCGCATGCGCTTCGTCTGCTGCAGATTGCCCAGGCCCGATGTGATGCGGCCCTGACCGGTTTTGAGTTCATGTCACCGGTGAGCACCCAGCTGGTGGTTCAGTATTTCCCGGATGTCGCCCGTCATGGCGCACAGATTATTGGCAGCTCGGATCAAACCGCATCGGCCAGTGTGCTTCTTGAGATCTCGCATCCGGAATCCGAAGAGGCAGCCACGGACATGCTGGAACATGTGATGGCCAAAGCCCTGGAGGAAGGGGTGATCACCGACGCCATTGTGGCGCAGTCGGTGGCGCAGGCGAAAAACCTCTGGCATCTGCGCGAGACCATCACCCTCTCGGCGGCGGAAGACGGGCCGCACATTAAACATGACATCGCACTGCCCATCTCATCGCTGGTGGCTTTTATTGAAGCCATGGACGCCGAGATGCTGCAGGCCTACCCGGGTATTCGTCTGATCAACTTTGGTCACTTTGGTGATGGCAATCTGCACTACAACATTGCCCCGCCGCC
>JBBAQV010000167.1:0-1907 GCA_040400125.1 Burkholderiaceae bacterium | reverse complement strand
AAGAGAGCCGGGGCCTACATTTCAGCCGTGACTACCCCATGACACAGCCGAATGCTCAGCCGACCATTCTCTCGCCGTTGCGCGCGGTCACGCGCAAGGAATAGTCAATCGCCTGGATGTCTTTGGTCAGGCTCCCAACGGAAATTCGATCGACGCCGGTCGCCGCAATGGCTCGAACGGTTTGAAGATTCACCCCTCCTGAGGCCTCAAGGAGGGCTCGACCTTGGTTGATGTGCACCGCTTCACGAAGCTGCTCAAGGTTGAAGTTGTCCAGCAAGATGCTCTGGGCTTTCGCGTCCAGTGCCTCACGAAGCTCGGCGAGGTCTTCCACCTCCACCTGAATGGGAACGCCTGACTTGAGTTGTTCTGCGGCTTGGATGGCGGCGGTGATGCCGCCCGCGGCAAGAATGTGATTTTCCTTAATCAGAATTCCGTCCCAAAGCGCAAGCCGCTGGTTCTCGCCGCCACCCACGGTCACGGCGTATTTTTGCGCAAGCCTCAGCCCTGGGATGGTCTTGCGGGTGTCAAGAATTCTGCAGCCACGCACATTGGGGCTTACACCTCCGATCGCTTTGACGAATCGCTGGGTTTGAGTGGCCGTGGCCGAAAGAAGTTGCAGAAAATTTAGCGCGGTTCGCTCCGCAGTCATGAGCGCTCTTGCGTTGGCCTCGATGGTGGCAATGATGGTGTTTGGTTGAAGAAAGTCGCCCTCTTGGAAGCGCCACTCAATGGTTGCATTGGGGTCAAGTTTTAGGATGGTTTCATTGAACCAGTCCACGCCGCAAAGCACGGCCTCTTCGCGGACTCGAAGCTCCGCAAAGGCTTGGGTTTCCTTGGCAATCAGCATGGCGGTCCAGTCGCCGGGCCCCACGTCCTCTAAAAGTGCCTGGTGAATTGAACTTTGTCGTGATTGCATCAGCGTTAGCGACGTTTCACTCATGATCATGCCTGCCTTTGGAGGCGCATCAAGCGGCGCCCAGGTTGGGGGTGAACCCTGTCATCACTGGCGGCTTGGTTTGGGTAAAGTGCAGCATCCGATCGACGCAGACCTGGGCTTTGCTTCGGATGGATTCGGGCACGTCAATCTCACCGGTTCCATGTTGCAGGCACGAAAGAACATCATTCAACTGGTTCATCGCCATCCAGGGGCAATGGGCACAACTTTTGCAGGTGGCGCTCTCGCCAGCGGTGGGCGCCTCAATTAAGGTTTTTCCTGGCGCAAGCTGTTGCATCCGGTGAAAGAGCCCCTTGTCTGTAGCCACAATATAGATCTGCGATTCACCCTCAATCACGGCTTTCAGCATGGCCGAGGTGGAGCCGACAAGATCAGCCTGACGAATCACGCCCTCGGGGGATTCGGGGTGCGCAAGCACCTTGGCCCCAGGGTGTTGCGCTTTCAGCATCACCAGTTCTTCGGCCTTGAATTCGTTGTGAACGATGCAGTCTCCTTGCCACAAGAGCATGTCGGCTTGGGTTTGTTCTTGAATGTAGCGTCCCAGATGGCGATCCGGCGCCCAGAGAATTTTCTCTCCCTTATCTTTAAGATGACGAACAATGTCGAGGGCACATGAACTTGTGACCATCCAGTCGGCGCGAGCTTTCACCGCAGCGCTGGTGTTGGCATAAACCACCACGGTTCGGTTGGGGTGCTGATTGCAGAATGCGTGAAACGCGTCTGCGGGGCAGCCCAGATCGAGTGAACAGGTGGCATCCAAGTCCGGCATTAACACCCGTTTCTCGGGGCTCAGAATCTTTGCGGTTTCGCCCATGAACCGCACACCAGCAACGACAAGGGTGGTGGCCGTGTGGTTTTTTCCAAACCGCGCCATCTCCAATGAGTCAGAGACGAACCCCCCGGTTTCGAGCGCAAGGTCTTGTATGTCTCCATCCACATAGTAGTGGGCGAT
>JBBAQV010000166.1:0-1909 GCA_040400125.1 Burkholderiaceae bacterium | reverse complement strand
CTTCAAGAAGGCCCATGGCCGTCGAGAAACGCGGATTGCTGATGACGTCTGAGAGGTTGCCCCGATAGCCGGGGGTTCCCACACGCACCTGCTTTAAAAATACGTCTTCACCAAGCTCCACCATGCCGGGAAGCATGGCGCTGCCGCCCGTCAGCACGATGCCCGACGACAAAAGCTCTTCATAGCCCGACTCGCGAATCACCTGATGCACCAGCGAAAAAAGCTCTTCCACTCGGGGCTCAATCACGGCGGCCAGTGCCTGCCGAGAGAGTGTTCGCGGTGCACGATCGCCCAGCCCCGGAACTTCAAAAATTGCTTGAGGGTCAGCCAGTGCCTGCTTGGCCACGCCCTGGCGGATCTTGATCGCCTCGGCCTCTTCGGTGGGCGTACGCAGCGCCATGGCAATGTCATTGGTGATCTGATCGCCCGCAATGGGAATCACGGCTGTGTGACGAATCGCACCCCCCGAGAAAATCGCAATGTCGGTGGTGCCGCCGCCGATATCCACCAAGGCCACACCCAACTCTTTCTCGTCTTTGGTCAAGACGGCGTGGCTCGATGCCAGAGGCTGCAAGATGAGTTCATTGACTTCAAGGCCACAGCGTCGAATGCATTTCACAATGTTCTGTGCGGCACTGACCGAGCCCGTCACGATATGCACTCGAACCTCGAGTCGAACACCGGTCATACCCAGAGGTTCGCGAACATCATCCTGTCCGTCGATCATGAATTCTTGAGGCAGCACATGAAGGACCTGCTGATCCGAAGGCACGCTCACCGCGGTGGCCGTCTCGATCACCCGCTCCACATCACTCTGCGAGACCTCTTTGTCTTTAATGGCCACCATGCCGGTGGAGTTAAAGCTGCGAATATGGCTTCCAGCGATTCCGGTCCAGACGGCGGCGATCTTGCAGTCGGCCATCAGCTCGGCATCTTCAAGCGACTTTTGAATCGACTGGACGGTGGTGTCGATATTGACCACCACGCCTTTTTTCAGTCCTTCGCAGTCGGCCTGGCCAAGACCAATGACCTCCATTCGGCCGTCTTCAAGAACTTCGGCCACCACCGTAACAATCTTCGATGTGCCGATATCGAGACCAACAATTAGATTTTTGGCTTCGCGCGTCATTGACGCTCCTCCGCGTGATCGCAAAGAAAGTGGGTCATAGGAAAACTCCAATACAAAGGGGTGGCGAGCCTGGCGCTGCCACCGATGCAAGTGGCGAAGGCTCGGTCGTGAAGGAATAGCCCGTGGCATAACGAAGGTCGGCTTTCGTCAGCCGGCCGGTTCGTTCCGAGAGCCAGGGCTGGGTTTTAACAAACATCTTCACCCGCTCTTCAAGCGATGCCGCAAGACTGTCTCGGCCAAGCTCAAGGCTCAGCCCACCTTGCAGCACAGCGCTCCAGGCGTATTGATCAGTCAGGGTGATGGCGACAAGTTCACGCTGCAGCGGTGCAAGCCATTCGTGAAGCTCTCGAGTGCGACGCAAGACAAAGGCTTCAGTTCCTGCCGGGCCTTTCATCGACACGAGTCGACAGATGCGGCCGTCATGGTCTTGCGGCGAGGCGGCGAAGACATCACCCCGATGATTCACCAATTGGTCTAAAGACCAGGTGGCCACCGCCCGCTGCTCTTCGATTCGAACCAATAATCGGTTGGGCCATATCCGACGAACCGAGACTTCACGCACCCAGGGAATAGCCTGCAAGGCCTGATGCATGGGTTGAAGGTCGACCGTCAGCATTGTCCCTTCAAGATGCTCAAACACCGCTGCCTGAACCTGGGCTTTGGAGACATGGCTCAGGTCTTGATCGACCGCGTCCACCAACACCTTTTGCACCGCGAAGGCGGGCCGATTGGCCATCCAGACGGCCAGCAGCGAGACCAACGCCAGGCTCGATAACCAGA
>JBBAQV010000165.1:0-1911 GCA_040400125.1 Burkholderiaceae bacterium | reverse complement strand
CATCGACCCGCTCGCCCATGACCTTGATGGGAAAGCTGCATGGAAAGCGAAGCAGGGTTTCCTGAGAATCGGCCATCTGAATTTACTGGCCCTGCTCGCAGGCGGCGATGGCGTCGTCATAAGCCTGTCGAATCAGGCGAAAGACCGGGCCCACCTTTCCGGCGTGATCACCCTTACCCACCGGACGATCGTCAATGCGCACGACAGCCAGAACTTCTCGGGTGGCCGAGGTCAGCATGATTTCATCTGCCTCCATGACCTCGGCCTGTCGAATGGGCCGAATCTGCAGGGCAATGCCGTGCTTCTGGGCGAGTTCTTCCATGAGCCCATAACGAATGCCCTCAAGCACCAGGTGATTCTTGAGCGGCGCACAAAGAACACCGTTTTTCACTACCCAGACATTGGCGGCCGAGGCCTCGGTTAGAAAGCCATCGCGGAACATGATGGCTTCGGCCATGCCTCGATCCACAGCGGTCTGCCGTGCCAGGACGTTACCAAGAAGCGCAATCGATTTGATGTCGCAATGAAGCCAGCGTTCGTCAGGCAGCGATGTCACGGCAACGCCATGGTCGCGGAGCTTAGCGTCAGGGCGAACGAATGGGCTTGACATGGCGAAGACGGTGGGCGCCACTTCCGGGTTAGGGAAGGCGTGGTCACGCTTGGCGATGCCCCGCGTGACCTGAATGTAGATGAATTGATCCTCGCCTTGATTCTTGGCGATGGTGTCGCGAAAGAGCTGCTCCCAGCCCTTGTCGTCAAATGGGGAGCGAATCCGAATGGCGGCAAGGCTTCGCGTTAATCGCGCAAGATGCGATGCAAGACGAAAAGGTTGTTGACGATAAACGGGCACGACCTCATAGATTCCGTCACCAAAAATAAAGCCGCGATCAAGCACGGAGATCTTCGCCTCTGAGAGCGACAGCCACTGGCCATTCAGGTAGACGGTGGGATTGCCAACAACACCTTGAATCATGACGGTTCCAATATCAAAAGTTACTCAACAACACCGACCAACGCACTAGCGCGCTGCTTGCGAGGCCTGCCACCAAAGCCTTAGTGTATCCACGGCGCGCCCCAAAAGCCCAGCCGACTTCACGGTTTCCGCCGAGGCCACCGGCACCTGATGCACTTCAACGCCGTCCACCCAGATGCGCAGCTGACCGACCGGCTGACCGGTGGTGACGGGTGCAAGCAGTGCGTTGGGACGCTCCAATTGGGTTCGAATTCGATCGGATTGTCCGCGGGGAACGGCGAGCAAGACATCTTTGGGAAAGTGAAGCCGAGCCGAGCCAACGTTCCCTTTGAAGACGGGTACCGTTTCGCTGGCCTCATCGGCCCGAAAGAGGCGAATGACATCAAACTGCTGAAAGCCAAAGTTCAATAACTTAAGCGCCTCCTGCGATCGCGCATCTTCGCTGCGAGCCCCCGAAACAATGGCGACCAGACGCCGCTGCATTCGTTCGCGCGGCCCCAAAGGCTGAGGGCGGTGACCGCTGATCACCGTGCTGTAGCCTTCTTTGTCGTTGCGGCCAGTTAACAATCCGTCGACGGAGCTGTCGAGCCACAAGAGACGATTTTGGTTGACCTGCCGAATTCCGTTGTGGGTGAATTCGCGGCGACCAAATTCCCGAAGATGCTCAGGGAACTCGTTGATGAGGCTCAGCGCCAGTTTCGATAGGTCGGCGGCGGTCGTCAGATGTTCGGGGTGAGCGGCGCCGGTGGCATTCCTGAACTGGGTGTTCTGCATGCCCAGCCTTAAAGCCGTTTTATTCATCGCATCAACGAATTCGGCCTCAGACCCTCCAATGGCTTTGGCCAAGGCGACGGCAGAATCGTTGGCACCAATGGTGACCAGCCCCTGCAAAAGAACGCTGGCAGGCACCGATTGTCCGGGCGTGAGAAACATTCTTG
>JBBAQV010000164.1:0-1954 GCA_040400125.1 Burkholderiaceae bacterium | reverse complement strand
TTGACGAGCGGCCACCCAACCGCCAGCCGATTCTAACCAAGCTGATGTCATCCACCCGTCGTGATGAGCTGTTGCAGCGTCTATCTCAATTTATTGCCGAGGGCCACCAGGCTTATTGGGTCTGCCCCCTGATTGAAGGCGATGACGAATCCACGATTCAGGCGATTGACACCACGGCGCAATGGCTGGCCCCGGTGTTTGGCGAACAGCTTCAGATCCTGCATGGACGCATGACCGCAGAGAAAAAGAAAGAAGCCATGGCAGGTTTTCGTGATGGCCATAAGCGGCTTTTGCTGGCGACCACCGTGATCGAAGTGGGTGTGGATGTGCCGCAGGCAACCCTGATGGTGATTGAACACGCCGAGCGATTCGGCCTGGCCCAGCTGCACCAGCTTCGCGGCCGAGTGGGGCGAGGTGCCGGGCAGAGCACCTGCATCTTGTTGTTTGATGAGCCGCTTTCTGATCTTGCGCGGGAGCGACTGAAAACCCTCTATGAGACCGATGACGGTTTTGAGGTGGCTCGTCGTGACCTGGCCATACGCGGCCCTGGTGAATTTCTTGGCCTTCGGCAGTCTGGAGTGCCCGCTCTTCAATACAGCGATCTGCAAAAAGATGCTCTGTGGGTCGAGAAGGCTGTGGCATTTGGTGCAAAATTAGCCCAGGGTCTCGGCGCGCCGGACAGCCTGCAGGCACTTGGTGTGAAGCCTGAAGACATTGATCAGCTCATGGAACGTTGGGCGCATGGCAAAGAAACTTTATTAGCGAGCGGATAAGCGAGTGACATTAACGGAACTTCGGTACATCGTGGCGGTGGCTCGAGAAAAGCATTTCGGCCGCGCGGCGGACGCCTGTTTTGTCAGTCAGCCTACGCTCTCGGTGAGTGTGAAAAAGCTTGAGGCGGAGCTGGGCGTGCAGCTCTTCGAGCGCGGCGGCAACGAGGTCAGTCTCACGCCCATCGGTGAGGACATTGTGCAGCAGGCCCAGCGTGTCCTTGATGAGGCCAGTCAGATCAAAGAGATCGCCGATCAAGGGCGTGACCCCTTACGCGGGCCATTGCGAGTGGGGGTGATCTACACCATCGGCCCTTATCTTCTTCCGCGAATCATGAAGTCAATGATTGAACATCACGGCCAGATGCCGCTGATTCTTCAAGAGAACTTCACGGTGCGGCTGCTTGAGATGATGCGCACCGGTGAACTGGACGTGGCCATCTTGGCTGAGCCCTTTGACGACACGGGTCTTAACACCCAGCCCCTCTATGACGAGGATTTTCTTGTTGCGGTTCCGAAGAAACATCCCTGGGCGAAGCGTGCGTCGTTGGCTTCTGCGGAACTCAAAGACGAGACCATGTTACTTCTGGGAATTGGACATTGTTTTCGAGACCAGGTTCTCGAGGTCTGCCCGGAATCGGCCAGGTTTTCGGCGAACTCCGCGGGAATTCAAAAGACCTTTGAAGGAAGCTCGCTTGAGACCATTCGTCACATGGTGGCCGAAGGTCTTGGCATCACTGTGCTGCCGCGGACTTCGGTGAATTCCGAAGATGATCCTTTTTTGAAGTTCATTGCCTTTCGTGACCCCATTCCGAACCGCCGCGTGGTGTTGGCCTGGCGAAAGTCATTCACTCGTGATGTGGCCATCCATGCGCTTCGGGATGCCATTCTTTCGGCGGATCTTCCCGGGTGCAAGAAGCTATGACCATTCATTACCCCAGTCTGGAAGAGTCCGTTGGCAATACGCCACTCATTCGTCTTCTTCGGGTCCCTGGGTCGGCCAATGCCGCCCGCGGCAATATTCTTTTGGGCAAGCTTGAAGGGAATAATCCCGCCGGCTCTGTGAAAGACAGGCCCGCAGTCTCCATGATTGCTCGTGCAGAGGCCCGCGGCGAGATCAAGCCCGGCGACACCCTGATTGAGGCCACCAGCGGAAATACGGGCATTGCCCTGGCGATGGCCGC
>JBBAQV010000163.1:0-1969 GCA_040400125.1 Burkholderiaceae bacterium | reverse complement strand
CTCTCAGACGTCATCAGCAATCCGCGTTTCTCGACGGCCATGGGCCTTCTTGAAGAAGCGCGAATTCAATGGATCCGGGGCCGTAAGGATGTCCAGAGCAGTGGTTCGTTCAAGGACACCCTTTCGCGGATGAAGGCGTGGTTTGTAGGGAACTTTTAAATTCTGATCAGGAGAATCTTATGACTTTCGAAATGTTTGAGACCGAGACACAGGGCACCGTCATCAAGGTGGTGGGCGTGGGCGGTGCGGGCGGCAATGCGGTCAACCACATGGTGGACCGCGGCGTGCAGGGGGTGGAATTTCTCTGCATCAATACGGACGCTCAGGCGCTTGCAAAATCCAAGGCCGACAGCACCCTGCAGATTGGCGGCACCGGCCTTGGTGCTGGCGCAAAGCCCGAGGCCGGCCGTGCCGCCGCCGAGCTTGACCGCGCTCGAATCACCGACGCCTTGCGTGGCGCTCACATGGTGTTCATCACAGCAGGCATGGGCGGCGGCACAGGAACAGGCGCGGCACCCGTGGTGGCCGAAATCGCCAAGGAGCTTGGTGCGCTGACCGTGGCCGTGGTGACCAAGCCTTTCAGTTTCGAGGGTTCCCGACGCGAGAAAGCCGCTGACACGGGCTTGGCGGAACTCGAGGCACGTGTTGATTCCCTGATCATTGTGTTGAATGAAAAACTTGAAGAGGTGTTGGGCGAGGACATCACTCAGATCGAAGCCTTTGCTGCCGCTGACGGTGTGTTGAATAACGCCGTGGCTGGAATTGCGGAAATCATCAATATCGAAGGCTTGGTCAACGTTGACTTTGAAGACGTCAAGACCGTGATGGGTGAGCAGGGCAAGGCCATGATGGGAACCGCCATGGCTTCAGGCGATGACCGTGCACGTGTTGCTGCAGAAAATGCGGTTCAGAGTCCGCTGCTTGAAGGTGTCGATCTCTCGGGCGCTCGTGGCATTCTGGTCAACATCACGGCAGGGCGTGACCTGAAGCTTCGCGAGACCCGCGTGGCCATGGAAACCATTCGAGCCTTCGCTGCCGAAGACGCCACCATTATTCTGGGTACGGTCTACGATGAAAGCCTTGGTGATTCGCTGCGGGTGACCGTGGTGGCCACAGGTCTTGGCCGTGACCGCAGCAAAGCGGCTGGTCCGACACTGGTTCATAACGCGATGACCGCGAACCCCATGTTTGGCCAGAAAACCGGTACCGACAACTTTGGCGGCTTCCCCTATGACCAGGCTGCTGTCGGTGCCATGGGCGCGATGACGGGAACGCCATCGTCTCCACTTGCGGCGCCTATGCAGGATTACGGCAAATACGACCAGCCCGCCGTGTGGCGCGACCCACGCAGTCAGGCCGCAGCCCGTGTGGAGGCGCTCATTGAGAGTGGCGCCGATCGTCTTGATATTCCTGCCTTTTTGCGCAGACAGGCCGACTGATCACGGCCTGGTTGAAAAGTTTCCCACCCTATGGAAAGGCCCGATGCCCCCGGGCCTTTCTTTTTGGCATAGTCTTTCCCTTTGCCCAAAGGAGATTCAAATGCCCATTCAAATCGGTCAAGCCCTTCCCAACGCCACCCTCTATGAATTCTTTGATGAAGAAACAGGTGGCTGTGCCATTGGCCCCAATGCGTTTCAGGTGTCTGACCTGATCAAAGGCAAGAAGATCGTCATCTTCGGCCTTCCCGGCGCCTACACCCCCACCTGTTCAGCGAAACACGTTCCCGGATTTGTCGAGCATTTCGACAAGCTCAAAGCGAAAGGTATCGATGAAGTCTGGTGCGTTAGCGTGAATGATGCCTTTGTCATGGGCTCTTGGGGGCGTGAGCTTGGCGCCAAAGGCAAAGTTCGCATGATGGGTGACGGCAACGCGGAGTTCTCCAAAGCGGTTGACCTCACCCTTGATCTGGCGGCGCGGGGCATGGGCACTCGTTCGAATCGCTATGCCATGGTGGTTGACAACGGTATTG
>JBBAQV010000162.1:0-1973 GCA_040400125.1 Burkholderiaceae bacterium | reverse complement strand
TGCCGGCCAATCGCATCACGCTCTCGGCAAAGGTCAGCAATGTTCAAGACCTGATTTCGGTCTACCGGGAACTCGCACGCCGATGCGACTTTGCCCTTCATCTGGGACTGACCGAAGCCGGGATGGGTAGCAAAGGCATTGTCGCCTCAACCGCCGCCATGGCGGTTTTGTTGCAAGAGGGCATTGGTGACACCATCCGTGTCTCGCTCACGCCCGAGCCCAACGGTGATCGTCGGCAAGAGGTCATCGTTGCGCAAGAAATGCTTCAGTCGATGGGAATGCGGGCCTTTGCACCGATGGTGGTGGCCTGCCCGGGGTGTGGCCGAACCACCTCCACGTTTTTTCAGGAATTGGCAGCCAAGATTCAGGGTTATCTTCGTGACCAGATGCAAGCCTGGAAGGCTCAATACCCCGGTGTGGAGAACATGACGGTGGCGGTGATGGGCTGCGTGGTGAACGGGCCTGGCGAAAGCAAGCATGCGGACATTGGCATTAGCCTTCCCGGAACGGGCGAGACCCCTGTGGCCCCCGTGTTCGTCGATGGTGAACGCAGCGTGACACTGAAGGGTGACCGAATCGCTGAAGAGTTTCAGGCCTTGGTGGCGGATTACGTGGCCAAACGTTTCGGCGGCAAGGCATGACACGCATGGAAAAACTGACGGGCGTGAAGGGCATGAATGACCTTCTGCCGGACCAGTCACCGCTTTGGAACTGGGTTGAGTCCAAGGTGGCCGAGGTCTTTCGTCAGTATGGCTATCGCGAAATTCGAACGCCTATCCTTGAGCCCACCGCCCTTTTTGTTCGGGGGATTGGCGAGGTGACCGATATTGTTGAAAAAGAGATGTACACCTTCACCGATGCCTTAAACGGTGAGCAACTTACCCTGCGCCCCGAAAACACGGCGGCCGTGGTGCGCTCGGCCATTGAGCACAACATGCTCTATGACGGCCCCAAGCGGCTGTGGTATTTCGGGCCGATGTTCCGACATGAACGCCCTCAACGAGGGCGCTACCGTCAGTTCTATCAGTTTGGCATCGAGGCCCTTGGCCTGCCAGGACCAGACATTGATGCCGAGCAGCTTTTAATGATTCAAAGGTTGTGGCAATCCCTGGGTTTGGTCGGAGACCTTGCGCCCAGGCTTGAGATCAATTCCCTTGGGCAGCCCGAGGAGCGCAAGGCGCATCGACAGGCGCTGATTGCCTATTTTGAAAACCACGTTGATGCCCTCGATGCGGATGCCAAGCGCAGACTGCACTCGAATCCACTTCGCATCCTTGATTCGAAAAACCCGGCAATGGCTGCAATCGTTGCCGAGGCACCACTGCTGCGGGATTTCCTTGGTGAGGCATCGCTTGCCCATTTCAACTCGGTCTGCGGAACTCTTGATCAGCACGGAATTGCTTATCGCCTTAACCCGCGCCTGGTGCGCGGTCTCGATTACTACAACCTGACGGTCTTCGAATGGGTAACCGACAAGCTCGGCGCCCAGGGCACGGTGTGTGGTGGCGGCCGATACGACACCCTGATGGAACAAATGGGCGGCAAGCCCGCACCAGCCTGCGGATTCGCCATGGGGGTTGAGCGTCTGATCGAGCTTCTCAAAGAGGTGGCCGAACCGCAACTTCCGAGCGTGCTTGATGTCTATCTGGTGCATTGGGGGGAACACTCCACGGCGGTCGCCATGCAGCTGAGTGAACGTCTCAGAGCGCACGGCCTGTCAGTGCAGATGCACTGCGGTGAGGCCGGCCTGAAGTCCCAGATGAAGAAGGCCGATCAAAGCGGTGCGGCATTGGCCCTGCTCATGGGCGATGATGAGCGCGCTGCGGGTCGGGTGTCGATCAAGCCGCTTCGTGGTCAGCCGGGTCTTTGGGAGCAAGAGCAGGTGCCCATCGACACGGCGGCGGATGTGGTGGCTTCCTATTTAATTCAACAACTCTGAACTGAAGAAGTGATATGCGTGAAGATCTAGAGCA
>JBBAQV010000161.1:0-1999 GCA_040400125.1 Burkholderiaceae bacterium | reverse complement strand
TGAACGCGAAGGGGGAACGAATTTCGGCAAGGACGGTACAGAGACGGTTTGCTGCCTTTGGAAAGTCTGCGGGGCTGCCCACCCATGTGCATCCCCACATGCTGCGACATTCATTTGCCAGCCACCTGCTTCAATCGAGCGGCGACCTGCGGGCCGTGCAGGAGCTTTTGGGGCATGCGCAGATTGCGACAACCCAGGTCTACACCCATCTTGATTTTCAAAGGCTTGCCCAGGTTTATGATGCAAGCCATCCAAGAGCCAAGCGAAAAAGCAGCTAGGCTCGCTCATCGTTGTCCAATGCTGGAGTGTTCATGACCACCGCTGCCAATCGTCCACCCCCCGCCGCGTCCGGCCCCGTTGCTTCGGTCACGTCCCTGGTGATTCCCGTCACGATTCTTACGGGGTTTCTCGGCGCCGGAAAAACCACCCTGCTCAAGCGCATCCTGAGCGAACCTCATGGCGAAAAGATTGCTGTGATTGAAAATGAATTTGGTGAAGAAAGTATCGACAACGAGCTCCTGTTTGGCGACACCCAGGAACGGATTGTTGAGATGAACAATGGCTGCATCTGCTGCACCGTGCGAGGTGATTTGATTGAAATGCTGAATCGGCTGCGCGCGAAACGCGCCTCGGGCGAGATTGATTTCAATCGGGTCATTATTGAAACCACCGGCCTTGCGGAACCCGGCCCGGTGGCCCAGACCTTTTTTGTTGATGATGAGATTGCTGAGCATTTTCTTCTGGATGCCGTCATCACCGTGGTTGATGCGCTTCACGGCCCTGATCAGCTCACCCAGCATGCCGAAGCTCAGGCCCAGGTCGGATTCGCGGATCGCATCTTGGTGTCGAAGGGTGACCTGGTAACCCCCGAAGCCCTGCACGAGCTTCAGCAACGACTTGCGCGAATGAATCCCCGAGCCGGCCTTCAGATGGTGCATTTTGGTCAGACCCCAATTCAGGAGATTCTCGACATTCGGGGCTTTAATCTCAACGCCACACTTGAGCTCGACCCTGGTTTTTTAGACACTGACGCCGGCCACAGCCATATCGATGATGTGCACTCCTTTGTTTTCAGATCCACCCGTCCGTTTGACTCCGAGCGATTCGAGGGCTTCATGAGCGCGGTGTCACAGGCCTATGGCCCTCAGCTGCTGCGCTACAAAGGGGTGCTCTACATCAAGGGAAGTGACCGTCAAATGGTGTTTCAGGGGGTGCATATGCTGATGGGCGGTGATGCCGGAAGGCCCTGGGCGAAGGACGAGCAGCGAGAATCCAAGCTTGTTTTTATCGGGCGGAAACTGCCCAAAGACACCATCATGAAAGGGCTGGAGCAGTGCCTTGTTTAAGTGGCTGTAACCCTGATGTGGTAAGGTTTCGGATGGAGTTCCTGAAGTCTCTGTTTGAAGAAAGTAGCACCTGATGACCACTGTAAGTTCCAAACCCATTTCGACCGAAAAAGAGCTTTTGGCTCAGCCCGCGGATGACTACATGAGTCCCGCCCAGCTTGATTTTTTCAAGCGCAAGCTGATCGAGCTTGAAACCGAGTTACGTAACAACGCTGGCGAAACCACCGAGCATCTTCGTGAAACCGTGCTCGTGCCGGATCCTGCGGATCGCGCCACGATTGAAGAAGAGCATGCGCTCGAATTGCGTACCCGCGACCGTGAACGCAAGCTGATTAAAAAAGTTCAGCAGGCGCTCGCGCGGATCGAATCGGGCGATTATGGTTTTTGCGAGGAAACCGGCGACCCCATTGGGTTGAAGCGTCTTTTGGCCCGTCCAACGGCCACCCTTACTGTGGAAGCTCAGCAGCGTCGGGAACTTCGCCAACGCCAATTTGGTGACTAAATGACGGACGCATCCAAGCACGAACTGCCAGCGCCTGACGGCGCTGTGAAGGCGGCCGTTCTGGCCGAGGCTCTGCCCTACATTAAGCGTTTTCATGGCAAGACGGTCGTGATCAAATACGGCGGCAACGCCATGACGGAAGAGCATCTTA
>JBBAQV010000160.1:0-2023 GCA_040400125.1 Burkholderiaceae bacterium | reverse complement strand
CTGCTTCGCTTTCCATGCAGCTTTCCCATCAAGGTCATGGGCGAGCGGGTCGATGGCTTTGCAGACACCATCTGCGCGCTTGTGAAAACGCATGCACCCGACTTCGACCCCGCCACGGTTGAAATGCGCCCAAGTCGACAAGGCAACTATCTTGGTCTGACCCTCGTGGTTCGTGCTGAATCCAAAGCCCAGCTCGATGCGATCTACCATGCCCTCACCCGCCACCCGATGGTGAAGGTGGCGCTCTAAAGGTCATGATGGTTCGCCGAGAGCTTCGAGGGGCCCCTTACATCGAGACGCTGGCGAAGATGAAAGGGTTCACCGAAGGGCGGTCTGAAGACACCCCCGACGAACTCTGGCAGGTGGAACATCCGCCCGTGCTCACGCTGGGTCAGGCCGGTCGTGACGAGCACCTGCTTGATCCGGGTGATCTTCCCGTGGTGCGCACCGAGCGCGGCGGACAGGTCACTTATCACGGTCCGGGTCAGGTGGTGGTCTACACCTTGATTGATATCCGGCGGCTTGGTGTGCACGTGAAAGACACCGTCTGCAGGCTCGAGCAGTCACTGATCAATACCTTGAATCACTTCGGCCTTTCCGCTGCCACGCGAAAGCCCTCTGCCCCAGGTGTCTATCTGCCATACCAGCAAGGCGAGCTTGCGAAGATTGCGGCAGTCGGTTTGAAAGTCAGCCGTGGCCGCGTGTATCACGGGGTCTCACTGAACGTGGCCATGGATCTCGAACCTTTCTCTCGAATCAACCCCTGCGGCTACCCCGGCTTGGTCACGGTTGACATGGCTACAATGGGATGCAGCCAGCCGTGGTCGATCGTTGCCGAAAAACTGTCCGACCAGATTGAGGCTCTTTTTTCTTAAGGATGCAGCGGCCATGTACGACCCGTTAAAGAAACAAAAAGGCGCCGAGAAGACCTCGCGGATTCCCATCAAGGTGGTGGCTGCCGAGCCCTTGAAGAAACCCGAATGGATTCGTGTCAAAGCGGCAGCGGCGTCGTCACGCTTCCTGGAAATCAAACAGATTCTTCGTGAACACAAGCTTCACACCGTCTGTGAAGAGGCCTCTTGCCCGAATATCGGTGAATGCTTTGGCAAAGGCACCGCCACCTTCATGATCATGGGTGACAAATGCACCCGGCGCTGCCCTTTTTGCGATGTCGGGCACGGCCGACCCGACCCTCTCGATGTCAATGAGCCGCGCAACCTTGCCGCAACCATTGCAGCATTAAAGCTTCAGTATGTGGTGATCACCAGCGTCGATCGAGACGATCTGCGTGATGGCGGAGCCCAGCATTTTGTCGACTGTATTCAAGAGGTTCGCCGGCAATCCCCGGCAACCCAGATCGAAGTCTTGGTGCCCGACTTCCGCGGACGCCTTGATCGAGCGCTGGCCATATTAAAGGCGGCCCCGCCGGATGTGATGAATCACAACCTTGAGACCGTTCCAAGGCTTTACAAAGAGGCTCGCCCAGGGTCCGACTATCAACATTCGCTGCTGCTCTTAAAGCAATTTAAGTCAGAGGTTCCCGGGGTGCCCACCAAGAGCGGTCTGATGGTGGGTCTGGGAGAAACCGATGACGAGATTCTTCAGACCATGCAAGACATGCGGGACCACGAGATCGACATGCTCACCATCGGGCAGTACCTGGCGCCGTCAAACAGCCATCTTCCAGTCCGTCGCTATGTGCACCCAGACACCTTTGCCATGTTCGAAGAGAAAGCCTATGCCATGGGCTTTACCCACGCGGCGGTGGGCGCCATGGTGAGAAGTTCCTACCACGCTGATCAACAGGCCCATCAGGCAGGGATTTTTAATCCCAGCTAGTTGAATCGCCCGATTCAGCAGACAGATTCAAGAGCCTGATGCCGCTGCTTTTTTAGCCAAGTTCCTTGGCAAGAATTCGACGAAGTTCCGGGAAGTTGGGCTCGCCAACATAACGCTTAATAATTTTCCCCTGGCCGTTCACCACAAAGGTGGTGGGCGTGACGGCGACATCGCCGTAAGCTTT
>JBBAQV010000159.1:0-2024 GCA_040400125.1 Burkholderiaceae bacterium | reverse complement strand
TTGAGTCGATTCAGCGGGGTTGAAACGAATCGACGCACTTCGCCGGCATAGGGCGCAAATAGATGTCCTGAAAAACAAAACCCGAGCGCCTGTTTTTCTTCAAGAAGTTTTTCCCGCTCTCCCCAGGCCTCCGCCTTGGGCATCTCGATCACTTCCCTTGCACCACCAGCGTCATCAAAAAGCCCGCCCTGATGTCGGCTGGCTTCAGCCTGATCGGCGGCGGCAACGGCTATAGGAACCGCAGCCACGGCCTGGGCACGATTGGCATGCAGGTCATCAAAGGCACCCGATTTCACGAGGGCTTCAATCGAACGCTTGTTCACGGTTCGGCGGTCGATTCGTGCACAGAAATCAAACAGATCGGTGAAAGGCCCGCCCTGCTGGCGGGCATGCAGAATATTCAACACCGCATTTTCACCAACCCCTCGAATGGCACCCAAGCCATACTGAATCACCAGCTTTCCCGAGTCATGGTCAGGTACGGGTTCGAATCGATAGCCTGAGGCATTGATGTTTGGTGCAAGAACCCGAACACCATTGTTGCGGGCGTCCGCCATGAAGAAGGCCACCTTGTCGGTGTCATCCATGTCCGCCGAAAGTGTGGCGGCCATGAACTCGGCGGTGTGATGCGCCTTCAGCCAGGCCGTCTGGTAGGTTAAAACGGCATAGGCTGCGGTGTGAGATTTGTTGAATCCGTATTCCGCAAACATCTCCATCAGATCAAACAAACGTTTGGCCAGGGCCTCGCTGTGACCGTTGTCAACGGCACCTTTCATAAAAATTGCGCGCTGCTCGGCCATTTCCTCCGGCTTTTTCTTGCCCATGGCACGACGCAGAAGATCAGCGCCGCCAAGCGAATAGCCCGCAATAATCTGAGCGATCTGCATCACCTGTTCTTGGTAAACAATCACGCCGTAGGTGGGTGAGAGGCAGTCTTTCAGCGAATCGTGGAAGTATTCGATGGGCTGCTCGCCGCGCTTACGTTTGATGAAGTCGTCCACCATGCCCGAACTCAGTGGGCCGGGGCGATAGAGCGCGAGCACAGCAATAATGTCTTCAAATCGATCCGGCTGAAGCTTGGCGAGAAGCTTCTTCATGCCGTCTGATTCCACCTGAAAGATTGCGGTGGTATTGGCATCACGCAGCACCTGGTAAGCCGCTGGGTCATCGAAGGTGTCGAGCTCACGGAGTGTGAGCTTTCGCTCGGGGTCAAGCCTGTTAATGGTGTCCACCGCCATCTGGATGATGGTCAGGTTGCGCAGCCCAAGAAAGTCAAACTTCACAAGGCCCGCCGCTTCGACATCATCTTTGTCGTACATGGAAACCACACCATCGTCACCCGAAGAGCCAGGCGCCTGGTAAAGGGGGCAGAAGTCGGTGAGCTTGCCCGGCGCAATCAGAACGCCACCGGCATGCATCCCAATATTTCGAGTCAGGTCTTCAAGCGGGCGTGCCAGCGCAAAGAGCTCGCGAACCTCGTCCTCGGCGGCCTCGCGCTCTGCAAGAATGGGCTCTTCTTTTTTTGCGGCATCCAGCGAAAGTGGCTTGTTCTGCACCACAGGAATCAGCTTCGAGAGCTGATCGCAGAAGTTATAGGGAAGATCCAGCACACGACCCGCGTCTCGGATCACGGCCTTGGATGCCATGGTGCCAAAGGTCACAATCTGGCTTACGGCCTCCGCGCCATACTTGCTGCGAACGTAATCAATCACCTTGTGGCGGTTGTCCTGGCAGAAATCAATATCAAAGTCAGGCATTGAAACCCGTTCCGGGTTTAAGAAACGCTCAAAGAGAAGTGCGTAGGGGATAGGGTCCAGATCGGTAATGCCAAGGCTATAGGCCACCAGTGAGCCGGCTCCTGACCCCCGCCCTGGGCCAACCGGAACGCCGTTGCGTTTGGCCCAGTTGATGAAGTCAGCCACGATCAGGAAGTAGCCCGGGAAACCCATCTCAATGATGGTCTGGATTTCGGTGTCGAGTCGCGCTTGATAAGACGGGCGGTGTCGATTGCGAATCTCGTCGGT
>JBBAQV010000158.1:0-2027 GCA_040400125.1 Burkholderiaceae bacterium | reverse complement strand
CCAAGCGCGCTGTGCCGGGTGTAGAGATTGTGTTCGATCCAGTCGTCAGGGGTTCCGTGACCATATCGCGCCACCAGCTCTTTGTCTTTGGCGGCTTCACGGTAAAGCTCGGCGCCTCGCCAAAGCACGGTCTCGATACCGCGGGTCTGGGGGCTGTGGGGGTCATCTTCGGTTTCGCACTTCGCATGGTGCTTGCGATGAATGGCCGCCCATTCTTTGGTGACCATTCCAGTGGACATCCAGAGCCAGAAGCGCAAGGGGTGAGACACCAGCGGGTGGAGTTCGAGCGCGCGGTGTGCTTGGCATCGATGCAGATAGACCGTGACCCCAATGATGGTCAGGTGGGTCGTGACCAAGGTAAAGGCCAAAATGGCGGGCCATTCCCAGCCGGTCAGGCCATAACGAACAAATTCCCAAAGAGAACCCAGCAGTCCGATCACTTCCAAAATCCACTCCCCTTGCCTTTTTTAGGCTGTAATTTGAACCTCGGTATTATCCCACCCCCCCTGGCGAATGGGAACCCTTCGGTTGACCTGGGTCAAGGACAGTGGAGTGAAAAGGGTCAGACCAAGCGCTCGAATGCCGCCGCGTAAAACCCATCCGTGCCCGTGCGGTGAGGCCACAGGGTGAGTTCACCCCGGTCAGTAAAAGCCCGCCAGCTCGAGGGGAGATTGATTCGCTGCGCCAGCAAGATCTCCTCGCAAGACACCCGCCGAAACTCTGGACGCTCCGAGAGAAAACGGTCCACCACCGCCTGGTTTTCGGCGTGGACAAGACTGCATGTGGCGTAGACCAATCGACCCTTAGGCTTCACAAGCTTCGAGGCCGACAAAAGAATCTGCAGCTGTTGCTCGGGCAAATCCGACATCTTGTTGGCGGTCATTCGCCATTTCAGATCTGGATTGCGGCGCAGCGTACCCAGGCCGCTGCAGGGCGCATCCACCAGCACGCCGTCGGCCTTCTGATGAAGACGCTTGACGCGCTCATCCGAGGGCCCCGTGATGGCCGACGGCCAGACGTTGGATAGGCCGCTGCGCGCGAGCCTTGGCTTGAGTTTTGCCAAGCGACTTGCCGAGATGTCCAAGGCGTAGAGTCGACCCGTATTTTTCAACGCTGCGCCCAAGGCAAGCGTTTTACCGCCTGCGCCCGCACAAAAATCCACAATAAATTGACCACGTTTCGGTGCCACCAATTTCGCAAGCAGCTGGCTGCCAAAGTCCTGCACCTCAACCCAGCCCTTGAGAAACGCCTGCGTTCGATGGAGCGCAGGTTTGCCCTGAATGCGTAAGGCCTCGGGAATGCCGTCCCAGCCGCTCACCTCGATGCCGTCTGCCTTGAATGCGTCCACCACGTCAGACGGTTTCGCCAACAGGGTGTTCACACGAAGATCCAGCGGCGCCGACTGATTCATCGCCTGGGCGCAGGCAATCGCCTCCTCGCGGCCAAGCGCAGCCTCCCATGCCTGGAGCAGCCATGGGGGCATGCTCTCTCGAACGGCAGGGTCAACCTGAGTCTCGCGCAGAGATTCCACATGAGAGAGCCATCGGCGCTCATCCTCCGTCACCTTTGGAAATCGTTTGTTGGCGGGGTCAGCCTCAAGCGCTTTGGGGCCAAAACAATCCAAGACGGCCAGCAAGGCGTAGCGTCGGTTCATGTTCCCCGTCCCCGCGGTCGCGAGGAAGTTGTACCAAGATCGATGGCGCAAGACAGCCCAGGCGGATTCGGCGAAAAAAGCGCGGTCGCGCATCCCAAGGTTTGGATGCTCTCGAAAGAATGCCGAAATCACGAGGTCAGCCGGCGAGCTGAGCTTGAGAACTTCAGCAACAAGACGCTCGAGAAGTTCGAAGGCGCCTAGTGAGTGGGCAGGAGGAGGCTTGGGTCGACGAGACATGGCGAGAATTCGTGATCAAAGGTGCCGCGAGACTGATCGACCCAATGTTGATTAATAAGCCGAAGACGACCCGACAAAATTGCCGCGATGGCCATCGGGTAGAGACGGTGCTCCATGGCCAAGACCCTTGCGCTCA
>JBBAQV010000157.1:0-2034 GCA_040400125.1 Burkholderiaceae bacterium | reverse complement strand
CCCAAGCCATGGGTCGTTTAACCCTGCTCATCCATAACGCGGGGGTGAGTGATTTTTCTGGCCTTCAGGAGCAGTCTGGCCTGGCGCTTGAGGGCATGATTCGGCTTAACCTTGCTGCCCCCATTCGCCTGACACAGCAGCTGTTGCCTTTACTGAGTCGGTCAGCGCCCTCTCAGGTGATCAGTGTAGGGTCAAGCTTTGGAACCATCGGCTACCCGGGGTTTTCGGTTTACTGCGCGGCCAAAGCGGGCCTGCGCGGATTCACCGAGGCCCTTGATCGTGAGCTCTCTGGCACCGGCGTGCGTGCCAGGATTTTCTCCCCAAGGGCAACCGCCACCGAAATCAACTCACAGGCGGTCCGAGACATGAATCAATCTCTCGGGGTCACCGAGGATGACCCAGAAAAGGTTGCCGGTCTTTTTAAGGAATTCGTCGCCGGTCATGCGCGGGAGTATCGGGTCGGGTTTCCAGAGAGCCTGTTTGCCCGAATCAATCTTTGGTTTCCATCCTTGGTCGACCGAGCCATTCGTCAACAGCTTCCCAAGATTCGTGCAGCACTTCAAGCAAGCTTCATTCACAAGTGAAAGGATCATCATGAGTCATCTTCATCAACATAATTTTTCTCGAACCTTTACCCGACGTATGGTCAGTTGGAGCGCATCGATTCTGACAGCCCTTGCGCTTCTGGCCGCGGTGACAGGGCCAGCCCTTGCGGCGAGCCCTCAGCTGGAAAGGCTGCAAACGGAGTGGGCTGAGATTAAGTACAAGCAGCCAAAGGACAATCACGAGCGGCGATTCAAAGAGCTTCTCGGCTTGGCCGAACAGTATGCCGGTGCGAACCCATCCGATCCCGAGCTTCTTGTCTGGTGGGGAATTATTGAAGGGTCGTATGCTGGGGCGAAAGGGGGGCTTGGCGCGCTGGGCCATGTGAAGAATGCCAAGAAGAATTTTGAACGTGTGATTGCCGTGAGCCCCAAGACCTTGGATGGATCTGCTTTAACCAGTCTTGGATCACTCTACTATCAGGTCCCTGGCTGGCCGATTGGCTTTGGCGACGACCAAAAAGCCGCAGAATTTTTGAAAAAGGGACTTGCAGTGAACCCTGACGGCATTGATTCGAACTACTTTTACGGCGACTTCCTTTTTCGAGACGGCCAGTACGCTCAGGCCGAGGCGTTTTTGCGCAAGGCCTTGCTTGCCCCTGCACGCCCTGGGCGTGAATTGGCGGATTCCGGTCGAAAGTCCGAGATCCATACGCTGCTGTCCGCCATCGCTCAGAAGCGTTAACGATAAGATGAGGCCATTGTTCACCGCTGAGGTCAGCCCGCTGGTATGCGAATACTGATTGTTGAAGACGACGACTCGATCGCCGCGGGCCTGAAAACGGCCCTGATTCGGGCCAATCATCAGGCCGAGCGGGTCAACAATGGGTTGGATGCGGAGCTTTTTCTTCGCACCGATCACTTTGACCTGGTCGTGCTGGATCTTGGCTTGCCGGGGTTGGACGGCCTTCAGCTCCTGGAGCGGTTTCGTCGCTCCGGCGCCAAAACCAGTGTGTTGATTCTCTCGGCGCGAGACGCTACCGTCGATCGTATTCGGGGCCTTGATCTGGGCGCGGACGACTACCTCACCAAGCCGTTTGAGGTGGACGAGCTCTTGGCCAGGATTCGGGCGCTTGAGCGACGTCGCGCCAACCAAGCCCATAACGTGATTGCGCATGGTGCGCTCGCGCTTGATCTGTCTGCCATGACGGTCACCTTGAATCAGCAGCCGGTTGACCTACCACGACGCGAGTGGATGCTGCTTCGCTTGCTTCTTGAAAACCCGTCACGGGTGTTTAGCCGTGGTCAGATTGAAGAGGCCATTTACAGCATGGGCGAGGGCTGTGAGAGTAATGCCGTGGATGTGCATGTCTTTCACCTGCGCAGGAAGCTGGGGTCCGATGCGATTCATACGGTTCGAGGTGTGGGCTATCGATTGGGGGTGGTGTGATGTTGAATCGGCGGCCTTACTCACTGCGGCGGCGAATGCTGG
>JBBAQV010000156.1:0-2095 GCA_040400125.1 Burkholderiaceae bacterium | reverse complement strand
GGTGAAGATGTTCAACACGCGGAAGCGGAAGATTCACGGGCATGGCAGGCCTTCGTCCTGGGCTTTGTTTTTAATCAATCTTGCCGTGGCAAGCCTTAAACTTTTTGCCCGAGCCGCAAGGGCATGGGTCGTTGCGGCCCACCTTCGGGCCGCTTCGACGAACCTGGGCAATGGCTTCGTCAGCCGATTCCGCGGAACCACCCGGTGCAGCCTGACCTGGTGACTGGGCGGCAAGCGCTGCCGCTTCAGGGTCGTCTAGGCTGAGCGCGGCTTGGGGGTCAAAGTCAGCATGCTGATAGCTGACATCCGACAGCTTGGGTTCAGGAATAGCCTGGGCCACCTGCTCAGCACTTTGAACTTCGACATTCATCAGCACCTTGGTGACATCTCGTGCAATTCGATCAATGGTTTGTTCAAAGATTTCAAAGGCTTCGCGCTTGTATTCCTGTTTAGGGTTTTTCTGTGCATAGCCACGAAGATGGATACCCTGGCGCAGATAATCCAACGCAGCCAGATGCTCGCGCCAGGCGTGATCAATCGTTTGCAGCAGCACGGAACGCTCAAACTGGTTAAAGGGCTCACGGCCAACCGGCAAGGCTTTGTCGGCATAGGTTTTGTTGGCGGCCTGAACCACCGCCTGAAGAATTTTTTCGTCGTCGAGATCGTCTTGGGTGTCGGCCATGTGTTGCAGATCAATAGCCACGTTCCAGTCGTTGGCGAGCGTGGTCTGAAGGCCAGGGAGATCCCACTGCTCTTCAACGCTTTCTGCAGGCACATGAGCCAGCACGATGTCGGTCATCAGGCCCTGACGCAGATTGCCAACCATCACCTCCAGGTCTTCGCTTTCCAGAATTTCATTGCGCTGGCTATAGATAATCTTGCGCTGCTCGTTGGCGACATCGTCGTATTCCAAAAGCTGCTTGCGCATATCAAAGTTACGGTTCTCAACCTTGCGCTGTGCGGATTCAATCGAGCGGGAGACCATGCCTGCTTCAATGGGTTCGCCGCGCGGAACGCCAAGACGATTCATGATCGCCTTCATCCGGTCGCCCGCAAAGATGCGCAGCAAGGGGTCATCCATCGACAGATAAAAACGTGATGAGCCCGGGTCGCCCTGACGACCGGCACGGCCGCGAAGCTGGTTATCGATGCGGCGTGACTCGTGACGCTCCGTGCCAATGATATGTAGGCCGCCAGCCGCGATCACCGAGTCATGCAAAGCCTGCCATTCGGAACGAAGGGTGTTGACCTGGGCTTGACGGTCAGCGTCGGAGAGCGACGCGTCTGCATTTAAGAAGTCAATCTGTTTTTCTACATTGCCGCCAAGCACGATGTCGGTGCCTCGGCCCGCCATGTTGGTGGCAATCGTGATCATTCCTGGGCGGCCAGCCTGCGCCACAATCTGCGCCTCCCGTTCGTGTTGCTTGGCGTTCAACACTTGATGGTCAAGCTTTTCCTTATTCAGCATGCCCGACAGGAGTTCAGAGCTTTCAATCGAGGTGGTGCCCACAAGAATCGGTTGACCCCGTTCGTGTCGCTCTTTGATGTCATTCAAAATGGCTTCAAACTTTTCGTCTTCGGATTTGAAGATCTGATCCTGAAGGTCAAGTCGAACCATGGGGCGATGGGTTGGAATTACCACGGTTTCAAGGGTGTAGATCTGCTGAAACTCGAAAGCCTCGGTGTCGGCTGTTCCCGTCATGCCCGAAAGCTTTTCGTACATGCGGAAATAATTCTGGAAGGTGATGGAGGCCAGTGTCTGGTTTTCAGCCTCAATCGGCACCGACTCCTTGGCCTCAATGGCCTGATGAAGGCCCTCTGACCAACGCCGGCCGGGCATTAAGCGGCCGGTGAATTCGTCGACGATCACAATCTTGCCGCCTTGAACCACGTAATGCTGGTCTTTGTGGAACAAGGTATGGGCTCGAAGCGCCGAGGTGAGGTGATGCAAAAGCGAGATATTGGATGGGTCGTAAAGGCTTGCGCCCTCTGGCAAAAGGCCCATCGAGGCGAGCAGCTGCTCTGATTTTTCAAAGCCCGCTTCGGAAATAAACACCTGGCGAGATTTCTCATCCACCCAGTAATCACCCGGGGA
>JBBAQV010000155.1:0-2108 GCA_040400125.1 Burkholderiaceae bacterium | reverse complement strand
GCGGGCTTGGTGCGCTTGGATGCCGTCCCCGCTGTTGCGGAGGCGGTGATCGGTGCTGTGATGCCACCTGAGACATTCAGCCTGCCAGATGCGGAAGATGTCTGGGGGGGTCATTTTGTCACCTTCGGCGGTTCGGGGAGCGGCATCCAGTGGGTGGCGTTTGATGCGTATGGCAGCAATTCGCCGTTGCTGTCCACGTCCACAAACCATCCTTTGCCGCTTTCAAACCATGCGGCGGACACGGTGACATCATAATCACCATCGTTTGCATCGCATATTAGCACAAATCCGCCTTCCGGCGCGGTTTCAATAGGTTGCCATTGCGTCATTCTGTTTCTTCCTCTTTCATCCCTGCGAGCAGGTTGACTGCATCGCAAAAGGCTTGGGTTGATGCGGCGCATTCGGCGCAGGCGTAAAGGTCCTCTAGTGTCAGCCCTTCATGCTGTGCTTGCGCGATTGCGGCGCGGATGTAGTCCATTGGGGATAGGTTCACCGTCCGGCCCTCATGAGTTCCTCGGCGCGGATCATGTTTTCGGCTTCTGCTTTGCCGAGTTCTGTGAGCGACCATGTGGAGCGCCCTTCGGCGTCGCGTTCTGCTTTGCGCGATTTGGCGTATCCGATTGCGGCGAGGCCGCGCAGGCCGGTCACGACTTGATCTTGCGGCATGTCCAGCTTGCGGGCGAGTTCGAAGGCCATCCAGGGCACGAAGGTTTTTCTGCCGCGATGCCAGAAGGCTTTGAGAAGTTTGGGGTGCATGTCAGATTTTCTCCCAGTCAGACCATCCGCAGTGGTGGCAATTCCACTCGATGGCGGTGTTTCGAATGTATACCGAAAGGCACCGCTCGTCACGCTTTATTCGTGTTGCGCTGCACATTGGGCAGGTGGTTTTGCGGCTGTTTGGTGGCGGGGGTGTGATGCCCCGCCAGATGAGGGCTTCGGTTATGCTGTTAGTTCCCATGGCGCTGCGGGCAATGTGATCCTGATTGGCGTTGCGTCACCGAAGTATGAGCGGGATACGTCGATGGTTTTGACGGGGATGCGATGTTCTGGCTTAGGCTTTGGCGGTGGTGGCGCTGGATCGTATCCTTGCCAGTTGGGGGCGGTTTGGCCGTGGTAGTATCTCCATCTGCCTTTGGAGAGTTCTTCGCGGCTGATTTGTCCTGTGCGCAGAAGGTGTCGGATGGTGTTGCCGAGGTATTTTCCTTCGACTTGGACGGCGGATGCGATTTCAGGGCTGGTTTTCGGGCCTTCTGCAAGGGCGCCAAGGATGCGGGCGGTTAGTGGGAGGGTCATTCTGCTGCCACCTCGAACAGGCCACCTGCTGATGCTTCGGCTTCTTTCAGGTTCTTGTTTGCTTGCGCTGCGTATTCCGGCTTGAGTTCAAAGCCGAGATACCGGCGGAACATTTTGACGGCTTGATAGCCTGTTGATCCGATGCCGTTGAACGGGTCCATGACGACATCGCCGGGCTTGCTGTAGAGGCGCAGGCACCGCTCAATGATGTCCAGTTGCAGCGGGCAGACGTGCTTTTCGTCGCGGTCGCCTTTCATGCGGTTCAGGACGTTGCCTTGCTGAATATCCATCCAGACCGGGCTTGCCAGTTTCTGCCACTCGTATACGTCGAATTCGCAATGCGGCAGGAGTGCGGCGAGTTGTTCTTCGGTCGGCACTTCGGACGCGAGGCCTTGGCGGTGGAGATCGTGGAGCCATGCCTTGACGATGGGCATTGCGGCTTGGGTATCGCCCGGCGCGACGTGTTCGATGCGGTCTGGATTGTCGCCAGGCTTGCGGAAGAACAGGATATAATCCGGCATCCCGATGCGGTTCATGGCGCTGTCTTTGCGGATCTGCTTGTAAAGCAGGCCGAGGGCTTTGGTGCGCTGCATTTCAACGACGGGGTCTTTCCAGATCGTGGCGCGGCTGTGGTAGATCATGCCTGCGGCTTCATGAGCGCGGATCACGTCGCCTGAGAAGTCTTGCAGGCCGATATAGCCGTGCTTGCCTTTGCGTGTGGGTAGGTCGGTGACATGGATGCAGGCGATGCGTCCGGGCTTCATGACGCGGGTCAGGGCTTCCGCAAAGAAGCGATATTGATCCATGAAGGCGTT
>JBBAQV010000154.1:0-2108 GCA_040400125.1 Burkholderiaceae bacterium | reverse complement strand
CGCGAAGGCGGCCGCACCGTCGGCGCAGGCGTCGTCGCTAAAGTTATCGAGTAATGGTGAGTTGTTGAAGGGGCATAGCTCAACTGGCAGAGCGTCGGTCTCCAAAACCGAAGGTTGGGGGTTCGATTCCCTCTGCCCCTGCCAAATTTTTTAGTGGGTTGCGCAAGCGATTGCGTTTTTGAAGAGGCAACAACATGTCGCAGGTTGATCAAGGACAGGCATCAGGAATCGTCGACAAGCTCATGCTTGGCGCAGCGGTTTTGGTGCTGCTCGCAGGCATCGTCGGCTTTCACCAGCTGGCAGACGCCTCGGTGTGGGTTCGATCGGGCGCGCTGATCGCAGGCATTGTGGTGGCCCTGGTGGTGGCTCTTGTGTCCCAATCCGGCCGTCGGTTTATCAGCTTCTTTCAGCATTCGGTCGACGAGGCGCGAAAGGTTGTCTGGCCCACTCGCAAAGAAACGATTCAGACCACACTCATTGTGTTTGCCTTTGTCCTGGTGATGGCCATTTTGTTGTGGCTCACCGACAAGGTGCTCGAATGGGCCCTTTATGACTTGATTCTTGGGTGGAGAGGCTGATGTCGACCAAGCGTTGGTATGTTGTCCATGCATTCTCTGGCATGGAAAAGAGCGTGGCGAAGGCCATTCAAGAGCGGGTCGATCGTGCAGGCATGCAAGACCACTTCGGACAGATTCTCGTGCCGGTCGAAGAAGTCATCGAAATCCGGGGTGGCCAGAAGGCCATCTCCGAGCGTCGCTTCTTCCCGGGCTATGTCCTTGTGGAAATGGATATGAATGATGAAACCTGGCACCTGGTGAAAAACACCAACAAGGTCACCGGTTTCGTCGGTGGTTCGGGCAGCAAGCCAACCCCCATCTCTCAGGCCGAGGTCGACAAGATCATGGCCCAGATGCAAGAGGGTGTTGAGAAGCCTCGGCCCAAGGTGTTGTTCGAAGTTGGCGAGGTGGTACGGGTCAAAGAGGGTCCGTTCACCGATTTCAATGGCAACGTTGAAGACGTTAACTATGAAAAGAATCGACTGCGTGTCTCGGTCACCATTTTTGGTCGCGCCACGCCGGTTGAGCTGGAGTTTGGTCAGGTCGAAAAACTCTGATCATTGTTGTTGTGACTTGAGGAGCGGGCCTTAAAAGCCTGCGTTTGAACTCGTTAAGGAGCCCATATGGCAAAGAAGATTATTGGTTACATCAAGCTGCAGGTTCCTGCAGGCAAGGCGAACCCCTCGCCACCCATTGGCCCAGCGCTTGGTCAGCGCGGCCTGAACATCATGGAATTCTGCAAGGCCTTCAATGCCCAAACTCAGGGCATGGAACCCGGCCTGCCCATCCCTGTGGTGATCACGGCGTTTGCCGACAAGACCTTCACCTTCATCATGAAGACCCCGCCTGCGACGGTGCTGATCAAGAAGGCAGCGAAGCTTGACAAGGGTTCTGCAAGGCCACATTCCGACAAGGTGGGCAAGATCACTCGCGCCCAGGCTGAAGACATTGCAAAAGCCAAAATGCCTGACCTCACCGCAGCCGATCTCGACGCCGCCGTGCGCACGATCGCCGGCAGCGCGCGAAGCATTGGCGTCACGGTAGAAGGAGTCTAAATATCATGGCAAAAATTTCGAAACGTTACGCCGCCGTTCAGTCCAAGGTTGACCGCGCGAAGCTCTATCCCGCCCAGGAAGCCCTGGAGCTTGCCAAGGCATGCGCCACGGCGAAGTTCAAAGAGTCGGTGGATGTCGCGGTGCAGCTTGGCATTGACGCCAAAAAATCCGACCAGCTGGTTCGTGGCTCCATCGTTCTTCCCGCAGGCACAGGCAAGACCTCTCGTGTTGCCGTGTTTGCTCAGGGCGAAAAAGCCGAGCAGGCCAAAGCCGCCGGTGCTGACATTGTGGGCATGGACGACCTCGCCGAGCAGATCAAAGCCGGCAACATCAATTTCGACATCCTGATCGCCTCGCCCGACACCATGCGTATCGTCGGAACCCTGGGCCAGATCCTCGGCCCTCGCGGCCTGATGCCAAACCCCAAAGTGGGCACGGTTTCAGCCGACGTCGCTCAGGCAGTCAAAAATGCCAAGGCCGGTCAGGTTCAGTACCG
>JBBAQV010000153.1:0-2147 GCA_040400125.1 Burkholderiaceae bacterium | reverse complement strand
GTCTGTCGCTCGGTGTAGACCCGAAGCGGTGACCCTTCTTCCATCCAGACCGTGGCGTATTTCGCGGCGGACTTTTTCGGCCGGACATTCAAAATAATGCCGTTGAGAATGATCCACCAGACGATCTTCGGGATCTCCACCACTCGCGGATCAGAGAGAAACTCTTTAAGGTAGCTTCGAAGCGCGGGAGCGGTCGGAGCATCGGGCGTACCCAGGTTCACAATCAGCACCCCGGTGCGAAGAGCCGTGCCATGGGAATAATCTGGTTCTTGTTTCAAAGGAAAAGGCATGGTGGAGAACGTTCGCTTTAATGTTTTTGTGGTGACGACTGATAACTCAGCGCTGTAGAGAGCAGTTTGGCGGTGATGTCCACAATCGGGATGACCCGCTCATAGGCCATTCGTGTGGGGCCGATCACCCCCAGGGTGCCCACCACTCGACCGTCGATTTCATAGGGTGCTGCCACCACAGAAAGCTCCTCAATGGGAACCAGCGATGACTCACCACCAATGAAAATCTGCACGCCCTCGCCCTCGGATGATGCGTCCAACAGTCGGGCCAGTGAGGCTTGCTGCTCAAAAAGGTCAAAGAGACGGCGCAGACGACTCATGTTGTCCGAAAGGTCGCTCACATCAAGAAGCCGCCGCTCACCCGACACCAATACGGCGTCATCCGGGCTTTTCATGACATCTTCGCCCGCATCGACGGCCAAGCGCATCAGCGAAGAAATGTCTTGATGAAGAGCTGCCATTTCGTTTTTCAGGCGAGTTCGTACCTCGTCGAAATCCAGTCCTGCGAAGTTCGAGTTGAGATAGTTTCCGGCCTCGAGCAGTTCTCGAAGCCCGTAATCCCGGTCGGTCTGAAGAATTCGGTTGTGTACCTCGCCTTCGGGGCTCACCACAATCAGCAAGACACGCCGATCACCAAGGCGCAGAAACTCCAGGTGACGGAACACGCTGCCCCGCCTTGGTGTCACCACCACACCGGCGAAACTTGAGAGGCTCGAGAGCAACTCGGCCGCATGACCCATGACCCGATGTGGCGCATCCGCCTGCAACTGCCCTTCCAAAATCGCGGCCTGATTGGGCTGCAATGGCTGAACCGTCAGCAGACTGTCAACAAACAGCCGATAGCCCTTGGGGGTAGGAATTCGGCCGGCTGAGGTATGGGGGCTTGCCACGAGTCCCATTTCTTCTAAATCCGCCATCACATTGCGGATGGTTGCCGGCGAGAGATCGAGGCCAGAAAACTTCGACAGCGCCCGAGAACCGACCGGCTGACCTTCGGCGATGTATCGCTCAATCAGGGTTTTGAGAAGATTGCGGGATCGGTCATCTAGCATAGGCATCATTATTCCCCATCCCCGCCCATGTGGTGTAATGCTGCTCATGACAGTCGCCCAGACACCCTTTCGAAAAATCGGGTTATTCGGCCGTCCCGATACGGAAGGGCTGGGCGTGCCTCTACGCAAGATCATCGCCGCTGTTCGTCAGGCCGGCGCCGAAGTCTGGGTGGAGACCGACACCGCCCAAAGCGGTGCCATCGCCAGCCATGAGATCAACGGCCAAGAAAGTCTGGAAGCCCTCAGCCGCCGAATCGATCTGGCGGTCATTCTCGGGGGGGACGGCACTCTGCTTGGCATCGCCAGACAACTTGCACCCTCGAACATTGCCATCATTGGCGTCAACCAAGGCCGGCTTGGCTTCATGACCGACCTCGATATCGCCCAGGTCGAGGCTGAACTGCCAGGCGTCGTCGCGGGCCAATACATTGCGGAAGACCGAAGCATGCTGGATGTCTCGGTCATGCGTAAATTCAACGGTGATCGCTCACGCAAAAAAGTGTTCAGTGCTCCCGCTCTCAACGACGCTGTCATTAGCCGCGGTGCCATTAGCCGCATGGTTGAACTCGATCTCTTTGTGGATGGCCATTACCTTCAAACCCTTCGTGCTGATGGCCTGATCATTTCGACGCCAACCGGCTCCACCGCGTATTCGCTCTCTGCACTTGGCTCCATTCTTCACCCGGGGCTCGCAGGAATCACACTCGTCCCGGTCGCCCCCCAGGCGCTTTCCAGCCGGCCCATTGTGCTGCCGGAAAGTGTGGAGATTCAGGTCGTGGTCAATGACGGCGCCGGCACGAGCCTG
>JBBAQV010000152.1:0-2205 GCA_040400125.1 Burkholderiaceae bacterium | reverse complement strand
ACAAAGGGGACGCGCCATGGGCCGGCGCTGGCCCAGTGGGCGCGAACGAAAGAATCTTCGCCGCGGACACAATTCAGATCACAGGCCTGCAAAACCGCATCGAACTCCGAATGATTCAGAGGCAAGGCTTTCGCCCTTTCCTTGGCCTTGATCTTGTTCTTGTTCTTGTTCTCGGGGAACTGAAGGTCCGCCATCTCCTCCGGTTTCAGAATCTTGTAAGACGTAAAACCTAAGGGAAGGTTTTTCTGAAGGGCGGTCTGAAGATCGGCCCAGGGGGCGTCGGGATAACCAAACCCCAGCACCAAAAAACACTCACGCAGCGCCCGCCCCGAGAAACCTGTAAGCCTTGATCGCCATTGGTCGCGCTCCAACACCGAAAGATGCCGCCAGCTTTCATGCACCAGACCGCCCGTGGACTTTGAAAACCCTGGCACCACCCAGCGACGCAACAACGGCAGGGCGTTCGGCACGGCCACCGAACCCAACACTTTTTTGGCCTCAGGCAGCGGCGAGGGCAGCCCATGCACTGAATCCGCCCATGGCTCTGTGGCAAGGTAATCCAGAGTAATCCAGCAAACCGACGGCAGTAACGCATCGCGAAACACCTGAGGCACCTCACAGGCAAAGGCCTCGATCAGCACATCGGCCTGATGCTCTTGCGGCACACCATGGCGTGACCACTCTTTGACTGCCTGATGCCAATCCAAGACGGTCAGGCCCGCGACACCATGAGCGCCCATGGCGTGCACAAGATCAACACGATCAATCACCAGAAGGACTTCACTTTGAAGCACTTCTCTTTGAAGGCCTTGACCATGACGATCATCGCCGAGGGGTCTAGTCAGCGCCCGGGCAAGCCGAAGACTGAAACCGGCATCACCATAGTGATCGACTACGCGACAGAAAATGACCCAGCGAATTCGACGCATGCTCATGAAAGGCAAGCTCTGCGCCTGCGCTGCAAGAACCTGATCAAACCCCAAGTGCTTTCGAAACCACTTCTCGAACATCAGGCGAGAGCTGGCTTTCTGCCGCCACACGCTCAAGTGCACGTTTCATCGCGGCCTTGCGGCGGGGCTCGAACCTTGCCCAACGATCCAAGGCCCTGGCCATTCGCGAAGCCAGCTGGGAATTCTTGCGGTCAATCAACACCACCTGTTCCGCCCAGAGTTCATAGCCAAGACCATCGGCACGATGAAAGCCGGGAAGGTTCTGATGAAAGAAAGCGCCAAGAACCGAACGCACCCGGTTCGGATTGGAAGCTTCAAACTTCGGGTGGTCAAGAAGAAGCTTCACGCGTTCTAGCGCCGTGTCACAGGTCATGGTCACCTGCACCGTGAACCACTTGTCAAGCGCAAGTGCATGGTCAGAAAACTGGCTCAAATAAAGCGCCAAGGCCTCGTCAGCCTCGGGCTGGTTGGTCTCCACCAAAGCCTGCAAGGTGGCGATACGGTCCGTCATGTTGTTCGCCGTCGTGAACCGTTGCAAAAGCTCTTTCGGTTGAATCTCTCCCAGAACAGCAAGCCAGTGCTGTGCAAGATTGGCCAGCGAACGCCGGCCCGTGCTTAACGGGTCTGGCGAATAAGCCTGATTGGCTTGAACGCTGGTACGAAGCGTTTGATCAATGCGATGCAGCTCGTCTTTCAGGGCCGTGGCCAACATCTGACGAAGATGATTACGGGCATCGCGAATCGCCTGAGGGTCGACCTCCTCCACCTGCTCGGCCACATAGAGTTCGGAGGGCATGGTCAAGATGGCGGCCTTGTAGGCATTGTCGAAGTTAGGGTCAGCAATTAACTTCTGAAAAGCCTGCAGAACCTCTGGGCTTGTCTTTCCCGCCAGCATCAGACGCTGGCCGGCCTCCCACCGATTAAAGGCGTCGGTGTCATGACGCAAAAGGGTGAGAAGCGACTCATCGGTAAAGTTGTATTCAAGCGCAACCGGCGCCGAAAAGTCTCGCAACAATGAAGGCACTGGCGGCTTGCCCTGCTGCGTCTTCACCGTGATCGAAGCGGACGCATCCTTCAAAATGAACAGTGGGCCGCGAAGTTCAGCATCACCTGTGATCGATGCATTGGAGATGTCGATGGCCTGGCCATCGGCCTCCAAGAAACCCAGAGCGATTGGAACCAACAAAGGCTTTTGACTTGGGCTCGATGCAGAGATCCTCTGCTCAAAGGTTAGGCAAAAGGTCTGTTCCGCTTC
>JBBAQV010000151.1:0-2264 GCA_040400125.1 Burkholderiaceae bacterium | reverse complement strand
TGCGCCAGATCGGGATGGTCGGACGGTCCCTGACCGCAGATTCCGACATATTTATTCGCACGGTTACAGGCATCGACCGCCATCTTGATCAGGGTCTTGACTGCCTCGTCCCGTTCGTCAAAGGCTTCGGCCACCAGACCGGAATCACGGTCAAGCCCAAGTGTGAGCTGGGTCAGGTCATTCGAGCCAATTGAAAACCCGTCAAAGTGCTTCAAAAAAGCATCCGCCAAAATGGCGTTGGATGGAAGCTCACACATCATGATCAGGCGCAGACCACCTTGTCCGTTCGCATCGGCTCCGCCTCCGCGTTTGAGCCCATAACGTGCAAGCAAAGCCTCAACCCCTTCGGCCTCTTTTACGGTGCGAACAAAAGGAACCATCAGCTCCACGTTGGTGAGGCCCATCTCTTGACGGACACGCTGCATCGCAATGCATTCCATCTCAAAGCATGGCTCGAAATCCTTCGCAAGGTATCGCGAGGCACCCCTAAAACCAAGCATAGGGTTTTCCTCTTCAGGCTCATAGCGTGATCCACCGATGAGCTTGCGGTATTCATTCGATTTGAAGTCCGACAGCCGGACAATGACAGGCTTGGGCCAGAAGGCGGCTGCAATCGTCGCCACGCCTTCGGCAAGCTTATCAATGAAGAAATCACGCGGCGAGGCATGGCCTCGAGACACTTTCTCCACGGCGTTTTTCAGATCGGCATCAATCTTGGGGTAATCCAAGATGGCCTTCGGGTGCACACCAATGTTGTTGTTGATGATGAATTCAAGTCGCGCCAGCCCAACGCCATGGTTCGGTGTCGACTGAAAGTCGAACGCCAGCTGAGGATTGCCCACATTCATCATCACCTTCAAGGCGATGGGTGGCATCTCGCCAATGTGCACTGTGGACACTTCCGTTTCAAGAAGACCCTCATAGATCTTGCCGGTATCCCCTTCGGCACACGACACCGTCACCATCTGCCCATCCTTGACATGGTCTGTGGCGTCACCACAGCCCACGACCGCCGGGATCCCAAGTTCACGCGCAATGATCGCCGCGTGGCAGGTGCGGCCCCCTCGATTCGTGACAATGGCCGAGGCACGCTTCATCACCGGTTCCCAATTCGGGTCCGTCATGTCGGTGACCAGCACGTCGCCGGGCTGAACACGTTCCATTTCCCGGGCATCCTCAATGACGCGAACCTTACCCGAACCAATTTTCTGGCCAATGGCTCGGCCCTGAGCCAAGACACTGCCCGTGGCCTTAAGCTTGAACTTTTGCTGGGAGTCACCATTTTTCTGCTGCGACTTCACCGTTTCGGGACGCGCCTGGAGGATGTATAGCTTTCCATCACGGCCATCGAGACCCCATTCGATGTCCATGGGTCGGCCATAGTGCTTTTCAATGATCAGCGCGTATTTCGCGAGCTCGGTCGTCTGTTCATTCGAGAGTGAATAACGATGACGATCCGCGTCTTCAACATCCACGGTTTTAACCGCACGGCCGGAGCTCTTGCGCTCTGCGTCGGAGGCAAAAACCATCTTGATGAGCTTGCTGCCCAGCTGACGACGAATCACGGCCGATTTGCCAGCCTTCAGCATGGGCTTGTGAACATAGAACTCATCCGGATTCACCGCGCCCTGAACCACAGTCTCGCCAAGGCCATAGGAGCTGGTGATGAACACCACATCGTTAAACCCGGATTCGGTGTCCATGGTGAACATCACGCCGGCTGCGCCAAGGTCAGAGCGAACCATGCGCTGCACCCCTGCCGAAAGCGCAACATCCGCGTGGGCAAAGCCCTTGTGAACCCGATAACTGATGGCTCGATCGTTGTAGAGCGACGCAAAGACATGCTTAATCTTGTCGAGCACGTCATCGATGCCATCCACATTCAAATAGGACTCTTGCTGACCGGCAAACGAGGCGTCGGGAAGGTCCTCGGCCGTGGCCGACGAACGAACGGCCACCGATATGCCGGGGCTTTCTTGGATGAGCCTGGCGTAGTGATCTCGGATCTGCCGTTCGAGCTCTGGAGGCAGCGGTGTTTCAACCACCCAGCGACGAATCTCTTCGCCACAGGCGGCAAGAGCACGGACATCTTCCACATTAAGCGCATCAAGGCGCTGGTTAATCTTATCGCGAAGACCGCCGTGATCAAGAAAGGCGCGAAAGGCATTCGCCGTGGTCGCAAACCCGCCTGGAACGCGCACGCCGGCTGTGGCCAGCTGGGAGATCATCTCGCCGAGCGAGGAGTTTTTCCCGCCGACGGAGTC
>JBBAQV010000150.1:0-2289 GCA_040400125.1 Burkholderiaceae bacterium | reverse complement strand
AGCGAACACCCACGCTCGACACGCCAACGCCGGGCCGGCTTTCCTGGGTGTAGAACTCGCCACCAATTTCAAGCACCCCACTGGGCATGGATCTGCCGGTCATGGGGGACCTTGGAAGCGCCACCCTCATGTAGTCAATCCAGATGGGCAAGGCCAGGCCGCCACCGGTTTCGCGGTCACCCAGCTTACGAGGCTGGTCGTAGCCCACCCAGGCCACACCGACTGCGTTGCCGCCATAGCCTGCAAACCAGGCGTCTTGGGAATCGTTGGTGGTGCCGGTTTTGCCCGCGACATCGGCGCGCCCCAGTGACTTCGCATTGGTCGCGGTTCCTGACCGAACCACCTCACGCAGCAGGCTGTCCATAATGAAGACATGTCGGGCATCCATCACCCTGTCGCTCTCACTCAGTGATCTAACTCGAGCCCTTGCCAAGACATTCCCTTTGAGGTCTTGCACTCGATCAATGAGGTGAGCATTGGTTCGAAAGCCCCCATTGGCAAAGACCGAATAGCCTGTGGCCATTTGCAAAAGATTCACGGAGCCAGCGCCGAGGGCCATCGTCAGGTAGGGTGGGTTGCGCTCGGGCTCAAAGCCGAATCGTGTGATGTAGTCCTGTGCATATCGGGCACCAATGCTGTGAAGCACCCGAATCGAGACCATGTTTTTTGACTTGGCCAGGCCATTGCGCAGGGTCATGGGGCCTTCATACTTTCCGTCATAGTTCTTTGGGTCCCATGCCTGGCCCCCGGTCTGGCCGGGATCGAATTGCACAGGTGCATCATTGACAATCGTTCCCGGAGAGAAGCGGCGATTGATCGCGGCCGCGTAAACAAAGGGCTTGAATGCTGAACCAGGCTGACGAAAGGCCTGGGTGACCCGGTTGAACTTGTTGCGGTTGAAGTCAAAGCCGCCCACCAATGCTCGAATGCCGCCGGTCTGCGCATTCATCGCGACAAAACCAGACTCCACCTCAGGCATTTGAAGAATTTCATAGTCACCATCGGTCATTTTGCTAATACGCACCACGGCACCTTTACGCAGCCGCTTCGCTGGAAGTGCAAGAGCCGACAACCCCGAGCTTGCAAACTTCAGCCCTTCTCCTTGGATCTTGATGCTTTCCCCTCGGGCCCGTCGCACAACCACGAGGTCGTCATCTACCTCCACCACCACGGCGGTAAGAAGCTCCTCGCTGTCGGGCCGTGCGCTTAATGCATCTTCAATCGCGTCTTCCCGCTCGTCGCGGCCGTTCGGCAGGGAAATGAATGCCTCGGGCCCCCGCCAGCCTTGACGACGGTCAAATTCAAGAATGCCTCTGCGCACCGCCCGGTTGGCCGTACGTTGTTCTTCGGATTGAATCGTCGTGATCACGGTGAATCCACGGGTATAGGTTTCTTCACCATACTGCTCAAACATCAGCTGACGAACCATCTCGGCTGCGTAGGGTGCGCGGACAGGGAATTCCTCGGCTCGACCAATCACCCGAAGTTTTTCTTTCTTCGCGGCAGCGGCCTGCTTGGGCTTGATCAGCTTGAGTTTCTCCATCCGCCCCAAGACATAGTGCTGACGGATGGTGGCCCGATTGAAGTTGGTGGCTGGGTTATTGGCTGAAGGCGCCTTGGGAAGGCCGGCCAGCATGGCCGCCTCGGCAAGGGTGATCTGGCTGATGTCTTTTCCGAAATAGGTCTGTGCGGCCGCGGCAAAACCATAGGCACGCTTGCCAAGATAAATCTGGTTTAAATAGAGCTCAAGAATCTGATTCTTGGTCAGATTCCGCTCGATTTCCGACGCCAACAACACCTCGTAGATTTTTCGGGTGTAGGTTTTCTCGGACGACAGGTAGAAGTTCCGTGCCACCTGCATCGTGATGGTACTCGCCCCTTGGGCCGCACCCCCCGCAAAGAGATTCGCAATCGCCGCACGAGCAATACCCATGAAGTCAATGCCCACATGCTGGAAAAAACGATCATCTTCAGCCGCAAGGATGGCGTCGATCAGATGCTTCGGGACATCAGCAAGCCGAACCAGGCTTCGTCGTTCCTCACCGAATTCACCAAGCAATACGCCATCGGCCGTCATGATGCGCAGGGGCATCTTCGGCTGGTAATTGGCCACGGTGGTGATGGGTGGGAGTCGCGGGGTCGCCAGAGCAATGACCAAAAGTGCAATGGCCACCAGGGCCACCAGCCCTGAGGTGAGAAAAGCCAGCCAGCGAAAGAACGTTCTCATGGGGAGGAGTTTATCGCCTGATAGACTCTTTCTCATGCGAAACATTGTTTTTGTGGGGCTCA
>JBBAQV010000149.1:0-2294 GCA_040400125.1 Burkholderiaceae bacterium | reverse complement strand
ATGAACTGTGTAAGCGCCTTGCGAAGGTCGTCCACATTGGCCACGCAGGCCTTAAGAATTTCGGACGCCGACGGGTTGTCGAGCAGAGCGAGCAGGAGATGCTCGACGGTGATGAACTCGTGTCGTTGTTGACGGGCTTCCACGAAGGCCATGTGCAGACTAACTTCAAGTTCCTGGGAAATCATGCTTCCTCCATCACGCACTGCAAAGGATGCTGATGCATCCGGGCGAAACTGCTCACTAACTCAACTTTGGTGGCGGCGATGTCTCGGGAATACACCCCACAGACACCACGACCTTCTCGATGGACCGTCAGCATCACTTGGGTGGCCTGCTCGATACTCATCATGAAGAATTTTTGCAGCACAACAACCACAAATTCCATCGGGGTGAAGTCGTCGTTTAGGAGCAACACCTGATAAAGCGGTGGGGTCTTGGCCTTGGCGGGTTGCCGCTCAAGCAGAGCCGTGGCGCCGGTCTCCGGGGCGGCCGATGGGCCGTCCCCACCGCTCTTGGCGGGACGATTCGAGGCGTTCAAGGGCGTTTTCATGATGTTTTCTATTCTAAGGCGTTGAATACGGGTTCGGGAGAGTAGACAAACCACAGGCTTTTCCCTATATTCGAGGAGTCTTAAAGGTGAATGGGCAACTGTTGCCCTTTGGGGCACCGGTGCTGTTTTGACGCATGTGGAGCACCTCGGCATGGGGTTGAGGTTCTGAAGTGCGCGATTTTTATTAAGGAAATTTAGATGTCTACGGGTACAGTCAAGTGGTTTAACGACGCAAAAGGTTTTGGTTTCATCACCCCCGATGAGGGCGGCGAAGACGTGTTCGCGCACTTCTCTGCAATCTCAACGAGCGGCTTCCGTTCGTTGAAAGAAGGCCAAAAGGTCCAGTTCGATATCGTTCAGGGACCCAAGGGCAAGCAGGCCTCCAACATCACCCCGCTCGGTTAATTCGCATCCGTTTTTGCGTTTTAGCTGTCGCAACAAAAAACCCAGCCTCGGCTGGGTTTTTTGTTGTCCTCGTTGTCTGCTTTTACATCTGTTCGATCATCACATCACCAAACCCGGAGCACGACACCTGGGTGGCGCCGTCCATCAAGCGAGCAAAGTCGTAGGTGACCTTCTTCGTTGTGATCGCTTTTTCCATCGCGCTGATGATGAGGTCAGCGGCTTCAAACCAGCCCATGTGCCTTAGCATCATTTCGGCCGAGAGGATCAGTGAACCAGGGTTAACGTAATCTTTGCCAGCATACTTCGGCGCTGTACCGTGGGTCGCCTCGAACATGGCGACACTGTCGGACAGGTTGGCGCCTGGCGCGATTCCAATGCCCCCCACCTGAGCGGCCAGGGCGTCAGAGATGTAGTCCCCGTTCAGATTCAGTGTCGCAATGACACTGTATTCCGCCGGACGCAAGAGAATCTGCTGCAAAAAGGCATCGGCAATCACGTCTTTGATCACGATTTCATTGCCCGTTTTGGGGTTCTTAAAGGAACACCATGGGCCGCCATCCACAAGCTTTGCGCCGAACTCTTTCTGCGCGAGTTCATAGGCCCAGTCACGAAAGCCACCCTCGGTGAATTTCATGATGTTGCCCTTGTGCACGATGGTGACCGAAGGCTTGTCGTTGTCAATGGCGTACTGCACCGCCTTGCGCATGAGTCGCTCGGTGCCCTCGCTCGAGACGGGCTTGATACCAATTCCGGACGTCTCTGGGAAGCGGATCTTCTTCACGCCAAAGTCGTTGATCAGGAAATTAATGAGTTTTTTGGCCTGATCGCTGCCCGCCTGGAATTCAACTCCCGCATAGATGTCCTCTGAGTTTTCCCGAAAGATCACCATGTCGGTTTTCTCGGGCTCTTTGACCGGGCTGGGAACCCCTTTGAAGTAGCGCACAGGACGCAGACAGACATAGAGATCAAGCTGCTGACGAAGCGCCACGTTGAGCGAACGAATTCCGCCACCCACCGGCGTGGTTAGCGGGCCCTTGATGGATACGACGTAATCTTTAAGCGCGGCCAGGGTCTCTTCAGGCAGCCAGACATCCGGGCCATAGACGCGAGTCGACTTTTCACCGCAGAAAATTTCCATCCAGGAAATCTTTCGCTTGCCGCCGTAGGCCTTTTGAACAGCGGCATCCACCACCTTGATCATGACGGGACTGATGTCCACCCCGGTGCCGTCACCCTCGATGTACGGAATGATGGGCTGATCGGGAACGTTCAGTGAGTAGTCGGCATTGACGGTGATTTTCTGCCCGGTGGTGGGCACCTTGATTTTGTCGTACACGGC
>JBBAQV010000148.1:0-2312 GCA_040400125.1 Burkholderiaceae bacterium | reverse complement strand
ATTAAGCGCCTTTGGCCTCTGGATGTGGGTCTGGAGCTGATTCGTCTGGGCGGAGAGGGCGACGGCGGCTACCTGCTTCCGGACGACCTTCAAGGAATTAGTGCCTGTTTTTCCCCGGGGGTGGCCGACATTGCTCACTTCGAGGCCGAACTTTTGAGTCGTTACGGCATTCCATCGCACCTGACGGATGGTAGTGTCGAGGGCCCCCCGGACGGATTGACTCCCAAGTCGTTTCAGAAAAAATTTCTTGGTGCCATGAACAACGCCACAACGATGACGATGGGTCGTTGGCTTGATCTCTCGGGTGAACGGGCGCATCACGACGATCTGCTTCTTCAGATGGATATCGAGGGCGGCGAATATCTGAGTATCTTGAGTGCCGAGCAGGACGATCTCTCCAGATTTCGCATCATTGCCCTTGAGATTCACAATGTTCAATCATGGGGAGAGCGGCGATATTTTGAAATTGTCGAGACTTTCTTTGAAAAACTTCTCGAACATTTCTATGTGGTTCATAACCATCCCAATAACTGCTGTGGCCTGGTGAGTTTTGCTGGAGTTCTCGCTCCCCATGTGTTCGAGCTCACATTGATCCGCAAAGACCGGGTGTACCCAAGAGGTTACGCAAAGACGCTGCCTCACCCGCTTGACCGTCCGAATCTGCCTTTAGGCCAAGACCTTGCCCTGCCTGCAAACTGGTTTTACTCTCGGGCGCATCTGAACCTGGCACCCGCCATTCCGCCGGATTGGCTTTTCCTTAGGGATCTTCAGGGCGTCATTCATGTTGGTGCGAACACGGGCGGCGAACGGCTTGTCTACGACCGCTTTGGCCTGAATGTGCTCTGGATTGAGCCGATTCCCTCGGTCTTCGAGGAGCTTTCGAAAAACATTGCACGATATCCCCTGCAAGCTGCTCGCCAGGCACTGATTGGTGACCGAACCGGAGAGCCGTGTCAGTTCCATGTGGCAAGTAACGACGGGGCTTCAAGTTCGATTTACGACCTGAAGATGCACAAGGAGATCTGGCCTGAGATTGACTTTGTCTCCACGATGGCACTTGAAGCGATTCGCCTTGATGACCTTCTGTCGGTTGAACCTAACGATCGGATGCTCTACGACGGTCTTGTGATTGACACCCAGGGTTCGGAGCTGCGTGTTCTCCGCGGGGCGGAATCAACTCTTTCGCACTTCCAATGGATCAAACTTGAAGCATCCGACTTCGAAGCGTATCGGGGTGCGGCACTTCTTGACGAGATTTCAGCCTACCTCGCTTCAAGATCGTTTTCTGAAGTGGCACGCTTTGAGATTGCTCGGCATGCGTCGGGCGGATGTTATTACGACGTGCTTTTTCGACGCGGAGATCACCGTTGAGCACAGCGCCTTATCGGCTGCAGCAGGTTCGGTTTCACGAGGCCAGAAATCCGTTGGCGCGGCATGCTCGAAATGTCTATTCTCAGTCGGGTGAAGACGGGATTCTCGAACACGTTTTTTCGACGATTCAGGCTCAGTCACGCTGGTGCGTCGAGTTTGGGGCCTGGGATGGCCGACACCTTTCAAACTGCGCCAACCTTTTGAATCATCACGGCTGGAATGGGGTGTTGATCGAGGGTCATCCCAGGAAATTCAAAGCCCTCGCCACGAATTACGCCCAGAACGGTCAGGTCATTTGCCTCGAGCGTTTCGTGCAATGCTCGGGACCTGACTCGCTTGACGAGATTCTTGCGTCGCTTGCCTGCCCGCCTGAATTTGACTTGCTGTCGATTGACATTGATGGCATGGACTATTTTGTCTGGGAATCGCTTGTTCAGTTTCGTCCCCGCCTGGTGGTCATTGAGTTCAACCCTACGGTTCCCAATGATGTGGTTTTCGTTCAGGCAAAAGATTCGGGCGTGAACCAAGGCTGCTCGCTGTTGGCTCTGGTCTTGCTTGCCAGGGCCAAGGGTTACGAGCTGATCGCGAGCACAGGGTTTAATGCATTTTTCATCGCAAAAGAAGAGTATTGGAAGTTGTCAATCGAATCCAATCACATCGCCAACATTCATACGCCGCCTCACGAGGCACGAATCTTTCAGGGTTTCGATTCAACCATTTTTGTGACGGGTATGGAAAAACTGATCTGGTCGGATATCCCCCTGACTCAAGAAGATTTCCAGGTTCTGCCTCGGGCTGCACGACGTTTTAAAGACGCACTCGATCCCGCGAACGAAAACTGACGATGGGCTAGTCGGCGCCCCGCGCCACCGGTCGTTGAGGGTCGGCCGACCACTCGCTCCACGACCCCGGGTAGAGGGAACTTCCCGGAAGGCCCGCAA
>JBBAQV010000147.1:0-2316 GCA_040400125.1 Burkholderiaceae bacterium | reverse complement strand
TTTCCATGGCGCGAATCTTTGGCGCACCCGTGAGTGTTCCTGCCGGAAACGATGCGCGAAGTACATCAAACGCGGTCAGACCTGGCTTCAAAAGGCCGTCGACATTCGAAACGAGATGCATCACGTGGGAGTAGCGCTCAACCACCATCTGCTCGGTGACCTCCACCGTGCCCGTCTGGGCGATGCGGCCGATATCGTTGCGCGCAAGGTCGATGAGCATGACGTGTTCGGCGCGCTCTTTGGGGTCAGCGATGAGCTCTTGCTCAAGCCGGAGGTCATCTTCCGGTGTCGCACCCCGAGGCCGGGTTCCGGCGATGGGGCGAATGGTGACGCGTGTCTGTGACTGGCCATCCACCGGCACCTTGTCTTGCCGCACAAGAATTTCCGGCGACGCGCCAATGACATGGAAGTCGCCGAAGTCGTAGAAGTACATGTAGGGCGATGGATTGATCGAACGAAGTGCGCGATACAAGGTGAGTGGCTCACCGGCATAGGGCTTTCGCAAGACCTGGCCAATCTGCACCTGCATGACATCGCCCGCGGCAATGTAGTCCTTCGCAACGGCAATGGCCTTGAGGTAATCGGCCTTGGCGAAGTCTCGAATGACTTGGGTGGGTTTGAGCTTCGCCACGGATGGCGCAACGGCGGGCAAAGCCAGCTTCGCCTCCAGCCGATCAAGCTCACTCAGCCCAGCCTGAAATGCCGCTGAAGCGGAACTCTGCGCATGCGGATCGACATAAACCACGAGGTAAAGCTTGCCCGCGAGGTTATCAATGATGGCGAGTGCTTCGGTGAGCAGCAGCACGATGTCGGGGACGGCGACCGGGTCGGACTTTTGCATAGCCTTGGGATTGCGAAGCCGGGGCTCGATGTGGCGCACAGTGTCGTAGCCGAAGTAGCCCGCAAGACCGCCACAGAAGCGCGGCAACCCTGGTGTGATGGCCACTTTGAATCGTGCGAGATAGGCTTGCGCAAACGCGATCGGGTCAGCAGTGAGCGATTCCACCACCTGGCCGTCGGTCATCACCTGAATCTGATCGTCTCGAGCCTCGATCCGGGTTCGGGCCGGCAAGCCAATGAACGAGTAACGGCCAAACCGCTCCCCACCCACCACGGACTCGAGAAGGTAGCTGTTCGGCTGATTCGCAAGCTTCAGGTAAAGCGACAGCGGCGTTTCAAGATCGGCCTGCAGCACCCGAACCAAGGGGATACGGTTGAAGCCCTGATCAGCCAGGGCCTGGAATTCCGACTGAGTGATCACGAGACCGTCGCCAACGCCTTACGAAAATCGGCGATCACGCCCTGGTAGCCGCCATCCGCGTCGGGCGCACCAAACACGGCCGAGCCCGCCACAAAGGTATCGGCGCCGGCTGCAGCAGCCTTCGCGATGTTGTCGACCTTAATGCCGCCATCGACTTCAAGAAGAATGGGCTGGCCACCCTGACGGGTGTAAGCGTCGATCTTCGCCCTGACCGCCGCGAGCTTGGCAAGGGTGCTGGCGATAAATGACTGGCCGCCGAAACCGGGATTCACCGACATCAGGAGGACGATGTCCAACTTGTCCATGATCCAGTCCATGTGCTCGATGGGTGTACCGGGGTTCAACACAATTCCTGCCTTACAACCCTGATCACGAATCAGCTGCAGCGTTCGATCCACATGCGGGGATGCCTCGGGGTGAAACGTAATGAGGTTGGCGCCCGCCTTGGCGAAATCGATCACGAGAGCATCCACGGGGGAAACCATGAGATGCACATCGATCGGGATTTGGACATGGGGCCGAATGGCCTTGCAGACCATTGGGCCGATGGTGAGATTGGGAACGTAATGGTTGTCCATCACGTCGAAGTGAATGAAATCTGCGCCCGCCGCTTCTACCCGGCGAACTTCTTCGCCGAGTCGTGCAAAATCTGCCGAAAGGATGCTGGGGGCAAGGCGATAGGTTTGGGGGCTGGGCGTGTTCATAGGGTTCATTCTAGATCAGCGCTTACCCCGCATGGTCCACCAGACAATGAAGATGAAAATGACCAAGGCAAGACCCGCCTCGAGGAATATCAGCCACATGAGGACCACCCTTTCGTTGAATCGAAATTCTAGCGTTGCAGCTTTGCTCTTCAGCCTCTTCCTTGCTGGGGTTTCAGGCCTTGCCGAAGGGGCTGCGCCCAGATCCGCAAGCCCGTTGGCCGCGTTAAAGCCCCTCTCTTTTCAGGACCTCGACGGCTGGCGAGACGATGGTCTTGAGGGTTTTTGGAAGGCGCTTGAGGTGAATTGTTCGGTCATGCGGCTTCGCAACACCGCCTGGGCCCAGCGCTGCCA
>JBBAQV010000146.1:0-2371 GCA_040400125.1 Burkholderiaceae bacterium | reverse complement strand
ATCGCTTCGGAAAGCCAGAGATGCCCCCGTACTGCCGAAGGCCAGACATCTGGTCTCTGCGGCCAGTAAGAATCTTGTGGGGATAGCTCTGATGACCAACATCCCAGATCAAACGGTCATAGGGCAACTGGTAGACATGATGAATCGCAATGGTCAGTTCAACGGTCCCGAGGTTGGAGGAGAGATGCCCTCCCGTTGATGAGACCGTATTCAGAAGAAATTCGCGCAGCTCGGAGGCCAAGGTCTTGAGCTGAGATCGATCTAACGCTCGCACATCGGCAGGCGTGTTGACCGACTGAAGCAGTTGTTGACCCATGCCTAGTTGATTGTTTTCCATCCTTACATCCGCCCTTTTTCGGTCATGCTTGACCTGTTTTTTTGTCTCTGCCGGCATGTCTGACGGCTTGACTGCGCACTGCAGTCAGTCTCTTGCCAAGCCAGTCCATCAATAGGCTCGCTCCACCAATGCCCGAGCAAGCGTCCTGAGTGTTTCCGACCGCTCTGCACCCAACACACCCAGGGCATCAACCGCTCTTTCGTGCAAACCCCGAGCGTAATCTTGTGCGCCCTCCAAGCCAAGTAGGCCAACAAAGGTTGGTTTGTTGGCCGCCGCATCTTTGCCCGGGGTCTTGCCGAGCGTCTCTGCGGTGGCGGTGACATCCAAAACGTCATCGGCCACCTGAAAGGCCAGGCCAACCAACGAGGCGAATTGGCTCAGCGCCTGGGTTTCAGTGGGCGTTGGGCTTCCGCAGAGCGCCCCCATGGAAACCGATGCCTGAATCAAAGCGCCCGTCTTCAGGGCATGCATGGCTTCAAGTTCAGTCTGTGACATGACCATGCCTACGGCATGGATATCCACCGCCTGTCCGCCCGCCATGCCCTGCAGGCCTGTCGCCCGAGCCAACGCGCGAGTCAGCGAGACCACCCGATCGGCTGGCGCGGGAGAATTCGCAAGGATCTCGAACCCGAGGGTCTGAAGGGCATCGCCCACAAGCAAGGCTTGTGCCTGGCCAAACTGCACATGCACGGTCGGCTGACCACGCCTTAGCGCGTCGTCATCCATGCAAGGCATATCGTCATGCACCAGCGAAAACGCGTGAATGCATTCAAGCGCTGCACCCACCCGAAGACATAACTCCGCGTCCGCTCCAACGGCATCGCCCGCGGCCATGGCGAGAAGTGCTCGAATTCGCTTGCCACCACCCAAAAGGCCATAAGCCATCGCATCAAAAAGAATCTGATCGCCCCGAGTGGACGAGCCAGACACGTCAGGGCGGATCGCATTCAATTCGCTCATCAGGCATTGTTCGATGCGCGCCCGCGAAGCCGTGACCCATTGATCAAACGCCACGGTTTAGTCGCTCTCGCTGGTATGACCGGGTGCCCGGGTCGATGCGATCAAGTCGTTGCGGTCGATCGTTCGGGTTACCGCTTCGCTATCCGATGAACCCATCTTGCTCTCAATGATTTCGATCTCCGTCTGAACATGCGCAAGAATTTCTTGGGCGTGCTTCAGGAGCAAGGCACCTCGTTGATATGCCTCGAGAGAGTCCGCGAGAGCAAGATCCGTTGATTCCAGTCTTGAAACCATGGACTCAAGTTCACGAACGGCCTCCTCAAAACTTAAAGAGCCCACCGGCTTAAGGGTTTCCCCAGGGCTGCCAGGTTTGGCATCGATTTTCTTCACCATGCCCGGATTTTAATTGAAATGAATCAAGAACTTAGAAGATCCCCCGGGGTATACTCCCCCTTCGCAAATTCGGGGGGTCTTCGATGTCGGATGTCGGAAGCTTTTCTCGGCTAGCGCCAAGCGCTGCACAACTTCCTGTTCATGCCTACCTTGACGAGGTCATTCTTCGCCAAGAACTTGCTTCGTGCTTTCGGCATGGCCCAGGCTATGTCGGCCACGAGGCTATGGTTCCGGAAGTTGGCAGCTTCGCCACCCTTGCCCATGAAGACCATGGCCGAGTTCTGGTCCGGGAACCCCAGGGGGTTCAGCTTCTATCCAACATCTGCCGTCACCGTCAGGCCATCATGCTGGAAGGCCAAGGACAGACCGAATCGATTGTCTGCCCCTTGCACCGCTGGACTTACGACCTAAGAGGCGAACTGGTGGGTGCGCCCCACTTTCCCCAAGACCCCTGCCGCCACCTGAAGCGGTTCGGTCTGGCCCGATGGAACGGGCTCTTGTTTGAAGGGTCCAGCGCGGTCGTCGACGAACTCGCGACCACTCCCTTCATGGAGCATCTCGATTTTTCTGGCTACATGCTTGGGCGGGTGCAGTCTCACGAATGCCGATACAACTGGAAGAGCTTCATCGAGGTCTACATGGACGACTACCATGTCAACCCCTTTCACCCCGGCCTTGGAA
>JBBAQV010000145.1:0-2375 GCA_040400125.1 Burkholderiaceae bacterium | reverse complement strand
CTGAACATGCGGGTGAAACTCATGCGAGATCGAGATTCCACGAAGGCCTGTCTCGTTCGGCGCTTCAAGGAAATCACTGCAAAGCAGGACTGGATCAGTCGTAACAAATGAACTGTTGAGGAAGAGGATGCGGTCAAACGAACGGGTATCAACACTTTCTAACCCAACCTTATACGACCAGAAATCGTAGCCAAAGTTGTCACGGCGGATCACAGTCCCAAAGCGCTGAATGCGGCTCATGGATATCTCAGACAGACATGTTGAGACAAACACAATCGTCACCCTGTTCTGATGAAGGTGTTTCATCAGATTGACCAGGTCAATGGTCACCTTCCCTTGGGGATGGTAGTGGGCAATGACGGCAAGTGTGGGCACGAGTATTTCCTTTGGGGTGCGCTTTTTTACATCATAAAAAACCAAACGCTATTCTAAGTTCCATTCTTCCACCCAGCAGCAGACATGATCAAAGCCTGCTTTCACACGAACACTACCGGTGAGCCCAATCTTCGCCTCATAGCTTTCAGCCACCCAGGGTGGAACCACGTCGTCCTTGCCGCCCACCCAATGGGTCTGAGGAATGCCTTGCAGCTGTGCGGCAAAGTCCGGCGGGTTCAAAGAGTGGCTTAAGGGTGAAAGTCTTAACCGTTGTGTCCAGGCGGCATGATCCAGGTTCCCTGCAATGGTGGTGACTCGAACAACATCACTTCGCTTTGCCGCCGCCAATAGGGCCACGGCCCCTCCCCCCGAATACCCCACAAGATGCAGGCGGTGGGGAATCCGTGTTTCCGAGGTTATGCGCTCAATCAAATGGTTCAAAGCGAGGTTCGTTGAGTGAATCACCTCTGAAGAAAAGCGACCCGTAGTCCAGGCACGCTGCGTGCACGCGGCTTCGGTATTTCCCACCCCTACCCCGAGAGCCGCTCCGTTGCTTGCTGCTCTTGCCTGCAAGGCCACATACTGGCAAGGCCTGCCCAGATAGGCCATGGGCCCAGATGAGTCTTTCAAGGCCAGCCGAAGGGCCAGAGGGTTTACCGGGGTTGGGTCAAGAGAGGGCCTTCTTGCCGACACCCAGGCCAGGCCATCGCCTTCGATGTATACCGTCAGCGTTGCCGGCGGAACCGATCCTGTTGCAAGATCTGTTTTGGCCGAAGGTTTTGCTGGGGGCGCGGCATAGGCCAGCTGGAAATACCCAGCGTCGATCGTTTCCCACACCCAGCCTGCATCAACGGCAAGACGCTGGGCGCTCTGGGTTCGGTCTGATGCAGACGGAATGCTGCTGCAGCCGGCAAGAGCGAGCATAAGCAGCGTGACGATCAATGTAAGAGGGAGACACTGGGGCATGCCCCGATTAAACCACTCTGTATTTTTTCGCGCCAATCCGGATTAACATCACACGATGTTCGACCCAACCCTGATTGTTGCTCTTGAAGCCCTGCTGATCTTTGGCGGTGTCGCTGCCTTTGGCTATTGGCAGCTGAGATCCATCAAAAAGGATCAAGAGCGTGCCAAGGCCGAACGTGAGTCAAAAAAGAACGACTGATCATGATGCCCTCCCCTGACACCATCAACCCGCTCACCGAAGCGATTCAGCTTTCCGTCGCACCCGTCTTTCTGTTAACGGGCGTCGCAGGAATGCTCAATGCCCTGGGCACACGCCTGGCCCGCGTGATTGACCGCACGCGTTTTCTGGAAGACCGAATGATGACGTCCACCCCAGAGAGCAACCCCAGGCATGACCACTTTCTTTTGGAACTGGATTCACTCGACACACGGAAAAAAGTCATCAACGGCGCCACCGCGTTGATGGTGATCTGCGCGGTGTTCATTGGTCTGACTGTGGTGGAGCTTTTTTATTCCACCGGTATGCAGGGCAGGCTTAAGCTCACCCCATGGGTGTCGGTCACCTTCATTTCCGGGTTCGCCTGCTTTATTGCCGCCTGCGTTCTGTATCTGATTGAGATTCTTTTGGCGTCAAAGAGCTCGCGCTACAAACGAAAAGGGTTAGACCGCTGAAGCTTCCAATCAAAAAATGGAAACAAAAGACAGCCAAGCCCGATCGCTGTGAACGCAATGGCCCAGTCACTGGGCGTCGATCCCCCGCCTGAGACATCCAACGCCAGCCCAAAAATGGCGGGCCCAAGCACGCCGCCACCACCAAAGCCAATCAGCGAGTAAAGCCCCATGGCGGCGCCCTTCACCTTTGGGTCGGCCGAGGCCACCAGCCCCGCGGTGAGTGTTGCGGAATCCGCCATGATCAACATCGAATGCACCGCCAGCAGCACAAACACCAGCCACCAGAAACTCCCGGCGGACAACGACATGGCAATGCCCACCAAAGAGGTGGACAACATCACCAACACAATCCAGAAGCGTCG
>JBBAQV010000144.1:0-2385 GCA_040400125.1 Burkholderiaceae bacterium | reverse complement strand
ATTGGTTTAAGCGCCGTCGAGAGAATGCTGGCTTGGAATAGCCTTGCGCTTTCAACGGGGCTTGCCTTGGTGATTCTGATGGGCGCGCGCAAAAAGAACCGGCTACCGTCTTAGTCACTCGATCGGGGTGATCACCTCCCAGGATCACCGCATGCAATTCACTCAGGTATTGGACTTGGTTGGCCGATCGAAGACTTAAGCTCTTCGTAGAGTTCAAGCGGCCCGACCACGCCTTCACAGATTCTTCTCCGCCAGACCCGGGCGCCAGGTTGGCCATGAAAAAGCCCGTGCCAATGTCGAGTCATATGCTTGCCGGGAACTCCTTTCGCAAGCTGCTGCTCGAAGTATTGCTGCAGTCTGGGAAGAATGGACTCACGGCTTAAGGGCGACGCTGGTCCTGCATGATCTTCACTGGAAGGCATGACGCCAAATGCTTCAATCTCACGCAAGACCCATGGGTCGTGATAGGCGGCTCGGCCAAGCATCACGCCGTCCAGCGCTGACATCAGCTGCAGAGCTTCGTTCGCCTTGGTAATTCCACCATTGGCAATGATCACCAAACTGGGGAAATCCTTCTTCAGATGGTGCACCACATCCATGCGCAGTGGTGGAATCTCGCGGTTCTCTTTGGGGCTTAGCCCCTTCAAAATGGCACCACGGGCGTGAACAATAAACACCCGGCACCCCGCCAGCGCCAGCCGCCCAACAAAATCACGAACGAAGCCATATTCGTTTTGATCGTCCACACCGATACGGTGTTTCACCGTCACCGGGACCGAAACGGCGTCCTGCATGGCCTTCACCGCGTCCGCCACGAGATCCGGCTCTTTCATGAGACAGGCCCCAAAGGCGCCTCGCTGAACGCGCTCACTCGGACAGCCACAGTTCAAATTAATTTCGTCATAGCCCCACGATTCACCAACACGCGCGGCCTTGGCGAGATCAGCGGGCTCGCTTCCGCCGAGCTGCAGTGCGACGGGGTGCTCCTCCTCTGAAAAATCCAACAAGCGATGAAGGTCGCCGTGGAGGATGGCGCCTGTGGTGATCATTTCGGTGTAAAGCCGTGCGCTTGGCGCAATCAGCCGGTGGAAAAATCGACAGTGCCGATCCGTCCAGTCCATCATGGGCGCCACGGTCAAACGAAACGAGGCGGGATCAATCACCGAGCAAGGCGTCAATATGTAACCCAACACTTCGCGCCAGGGCATCGACCGCATAGCCACCCTCAAGCGACGAAACGATTCGCCCGCCGCAGACCTGATGGGCCAGCTTCACAATACGCTGTGAGACCCAGGCATAGTCTTGGTCGGTCCAAAGCAGATGACTCATGTCGTCCTCACGATGAGCATCAAAGCCCGCGGAGACCAGAATGAGCTGCGGTTGAAATTGTTCAATGGCAGGAACCCAATGCTGCTCGACGGCTTCACGCATGGCCGTGCCGTCGGAATAAGCTTCCAAGGGCACGTTCACCATGTTGGCACCAAGAGGAATATCACCCGTGAAGGGGTAGATCGATTGCTCAAAGGTGGACACCATCAGTACCCGCTCGTCCCCCGCAAAGATGGCTTCGGTGCCATTGCCATGATGAACATCAAAATCGATGATGGCCACACGCTCAAGCCCGTGAGTCTCAAGTGCATGCGCCGCCGCCACCGCGATGTTGTTGAAAAAACAAAACCCCATGACCTCATTGCGCTCGGCATGATGTCCCGGGGGGCGAACCGCACAAAATGCATTTCGAGACGCGCCAGAGAGCACCGCGTCCACCGCCTGAACCACGGCACCGGCGGCAAGATAACCCGCGGCTAGGGTGTGGCCATTCATCGCGGTGTCCGGATCAATGGCCTGATAAGGCTTGTCACGAGGTGAGAATTCAGTCAGACGATCAAGATGCGCCTGTCCGTGAACACGCAGCAGGGCATGGTCGGAGACAGGCTCAGGTTCATGAATATCCAACAAAGGAAGAATGCCCTTGCGGGTGAGATGGTCGTGGATGGCCCAAAGCCGTGCAGGCGACTCCGGATGATGAGGCCCCATTTCATGCTTGAAAAAAATGGGGTGCGTAAAAAAAGCCGTCATTCAGTTAGTTTACGATACAGGGCGTTGCCTCCGTAGCTCAGTGGATAGAGCATCCCCCTCCTAAGGGGAGGGTCACACGTTCGATTCGTGTCGGAGGCGCCAGCTACCCTGGGAAAACGCCCGTCGATAAATAACGATCACCTCGATCGCAGACGATGAAGACGATGGTAGCGTTGGACACCTCTTCAGCAATGCGCAAGGCAATCAATGCGGCTCCGGCAGCCGACACACCACAAAAGAGCCCTTCCTCACGCGCCAGGCGTCGAGTCATCGCCTCGGCATCCGCCTGGGTCACCTCTTCGATTC
>JBBAQV010000143.1:0-2397 GCA_040400125.1 Burkholderiaceae bacterium | reverse complement strand
GAGGGCTTGCACTTTCCTGGGTGCATTACCTTGGCGATGATCGGGCTCGCTGTGTTGAAGCATTGGCCCAGTCGTTTGGATCCAACGATGTGGTCTTCAGCTGCGGTGGTATTGGATCCACGCCCGATGACCATACCCGGCAGGCGGCGGCTCAGGCCTTGGGCGTTCCTCTGGTCCTGCACCCTGAGGCTGAGCGCCTGATTCGTGAACGTGCAGCGGACACGGGCCAGCCAGCGACCGCCGACCGGCTGCGTATGGGGGAGTTCCCCGAGGGCGCGTCGATCATTCCGAACCCGTACAACAAGATTCCGGGATTCTCGATTCGCGAGCATTATTTTCTGCCCGGATTTCCGGTGATGGCCTGGCCCATGCTGGAGTGGGTTCTTGAGACTTTTTACCGAGACTGCTTTCGGCAGGTTGCCGAGTTTGATCGGTCGATGGTGGTGCATCGTTTGTTTGAGGCCACCGTCACGCCTCTCATGCAGTCCCTGGCGGCCAAATACCCTGAACTTAAAATCTACAGCCTTCCTTCCGCGGGTGATGATGGAAAACCCAAGCATGTGGAACTCGGGGTGAAGGCGCAGGGTGCTGTGGATCCGAACCCTCCGCGAGATTTTTCTGAGGGGCTGAAGACATCGAGTGACGGAGCACCCGAGAGCCCTTGTGAGCCTCCGGAATCGCTTCGTCTTGCTTATGAAGAATTTAAGGCAGGGGTGGTGTCACTGGGCGGCGAGATTATCGAAGAAAAAGAAGCCACCCGATAACTGGCTCGCGGGTGGCTTTCTCCGATCTCATCTTGGGCGGATCTACTTCTTCGGGCTGGCCATCTCGCTGGCGGCGCGCATGTTTTTCTCGGCCATCTCCACCACCTGACGCGCCGCTTTGTTGGCCGTCTCGAAGGCCGAATTGGCTGCCGCCAAAGAGGTCTTCATCATGCTGACCACGCCCTCTGAACCCGCGGGCGCTGTCTTGGCGAGTTCGTCAAGAGCATCCACCAGTTTCTTGTTCGCATCGGCAATCTGAGCATCAATCAGGCGCTGAACCTCGCTGCTGGTTTGCGACGCAATGTCGTAGACCGTTCTTGAGTAGGCCAATGCTTTTTCTGCCGAAGGTGTGGCGATCTCTTGATTGACATTGACCAGTTCCTGAGCGTCCTTCACGCTTAACAGGGCCTGAAATTTTTCAGCAGATTCCTGAAGCGAGGCCCGGGCCGCATTGAGCTGCAGATCGACCATCTTCTCCACGCCCTCGAAGGCTTTCTGAGATAGTTTGATCATGGCCTCGATGTTTTGTTTTTGAGCCTCGCTCACTTTTTCGGGTGTGGGGTAGACACTCATCGTGGATCTCCTTCTGACTTAGTGGAAGTAATGATTGATGAAAGCATATTACAGCGATCGTTTCGTTTTGCCTCTTCCGCCGGGACATCGATTTCCTGTCGAGAAATACGAATTACTTCGCTCGCGAGTCAGTAAGAGCGAACCTGGTATTCAACTTCTTGAGCCGGAGTCGCTGACGGACGAGATACTGAGCCTTGCTCATGACCCATCTTACGTTTTCCGTTTCGCTCGGGGTGATCTGTCCCAACAAGAAATTCGGCGCATTGGGTTCCCATGGTCTGCGGAATTGGTGGAACGATCCCGTCGATCGGCGGGGGCCACCGTGGGCGCCTGCATTGCCGCGCTGCAGGAGGGGGTGGGGGTGAATCTCGCTGGGGGAACGCATCATGCTTACCGTGACCATGCCGAGGGATACTGTTGTTTTAACGACGCGATGATTGCGTCGAAATTGTTACAGCGTGATTACGGAGTTCGATCCGTGGCGGTGATCGATCTTGATGTGCATCAGGGCAACGGCACAGCAGCAATGGCACAAGATGATCCATCGATATTCACGTTATCCATTCATGGCGCCGCCAACTATCCTTTTCGCAAAGAACAATCGGACCTTGATATTGAACTCGCTGACGGCACGGCCGATGCGGCCTATCTTGACGTTTTGAATCGAGCGCTCGAAACACTCGAGCAATCGTTTGTTCCCGATTTGGTCATTTATCTGGCCGGTGCTGACCCTTTTGTCGGCGATCGACTTGGGCGGCTTGCGCTAAGCAAGGAGGGGCTTGCCGCCCGAGATCGTCGGGTATTTCAGTTCGCCAAAGATCGGGGCCTACCCGTGGCCGTGGCGATGGCGGGTGGGTACGGACGAAACATCGCGGACACGGTGGACATTCATTTTTCAACGGTCCAGATCGCCCAAGAGAGCCACCTCCTCAGAAAGCGTCTTCAGTATTAACGCTAAGTCATTGAAAGATCGAGATTTTTGCTTGTTCTAGCCGGGAATTTTTGCTAGCATTGCCCCAACTTAGACCATCAAAAAGTGCAGAGAATGAATTTAAGCTCA
>JBBAQV010000142.1:0-2454 GCA_040400125.1 Burkholderiaceae bacterium | reverse complement strand
TCAACGACTGCCTTGAGTGACTCTGAAGCCAACAGTGTGCGGCGCGAATCAGTCGCCGTCGTTTTCCGTAATTCACCGAGATGGCTGCACTCCCGAAACGGGAAGGTGATCGCATGCGAACTTCCACGAAGACGCAAACATTCGCATCGAGCATGATCAGGTCGATTTCGCCCACACGAAAACGGACATTACGGGCAACAACTCGAAGCCCTTGCTGACGAAGGTAATCCAGTGCGGCCTGCTCAGCAGCATCGCCGCGGGACCGGGTGAGAGACGGTGTAAGAGACTGAGGAGCAGATCGACTCATGGCCTAACTTCATAGAGAATGCAGAGATGTCAAAGACTTCTTTTCCCGGCGGATTGTATGTGGCAGCCACACCTCTCGGTCATCTGGCTGACATCACGCAACGGGTGCGCGAAGCCCTCTTGCATTGCGATCTCATCTTTGCTGAAGATACGCGACGCACACAGACTCTGCTTCAGGGGCTAAGTATTCATCGGCCTCGCGGTGGCATTGCATCACTGCACGAACACAATGAGTCCGAGGTCAAAGCGCGAGTCCTTGAAGCCCTTGCCCAAGACCAGTCCGTGCTTCTCGTTTCCGATGCCGGCACACCGGCCATCGCCGACCCGGGATTCCAGGTGGTTCATGCCGCATGGCTTGCCGGTTTTCGGGTTACTCCCCTTCCTGGCCCAAGCGCAGTGATCGCCGCGCTAAGTGTCTGCGGATTCGCCCGCTGGCCCATGACCTTTTGGGGATTTGCTCCGTCAAAGCAGAGCGCACGACTTGAGTGGCTAGGAAAAATTCAGCAAGTTGGCGGACTTGCAGTGATCTTCGAAACCCCTCATCGTGCCGTGGAAGCCATGGAAGACTGCGCCAAAGTCTTTGGTCCAAACACCCCCATGCTCTTTGGCCGCGAACTCACCAAACAGCACGAGACCCTGATTCGGGATTCCATCGAGAAGGTGCAGGTTCAGGTAGCCCAACAGAAACTGCAGGACCCGGGCTCGGCTAAAGGCGAGATGGTCTGGGTGTTCGATCTGGGCGAAAAGGCGCAAGGCTTGGCCAGTCAGGCTCAACTTAAATCATGGGCTTCCATGCTTGCGGCAGAAATGCCCGCTTCGGCAGCCGCAAAATGTCTGGTGAAAATGCTCGGGGTTGGTCGAGACGAAGCTTATTCCGCAGTGCTGGCGGCAGGAAAACACACCGAGAACGTCAAGGAATAAGCGGGAACTAAAAGACCGCTTTCATCAGTTATCGACGACGCTTGCGTTCCGCGTTCACAAGGTAATCCACCACCTGCAGCGCGCGGGTGTGGCTTCCGCCGACCATTGCGGGCGAAGTCACAAACCGGCCATTGATGCCGAACATGGGCACGCCGTCAATCTTATAGGCTGCGGTCAGCGCATTGGCACGCTTTTGTTGAGTCTGCACCCCAAAAGAATTCCAGAGCGATTCAAACTTGGCAGCGTCAAGCCCCTGGCCCTTGGCCCACTCAGAAACCTCCATCAGCATACCCATGGAATTGCCACGCTGATGAATGGCCTCGAAGACTTTGGCATTCAAGGCCTCTGCCTTGCCCAGCGCTTCAAGCGTGTAGAAGATTTTCTGGTGGGTGTCGCCACGAAAGGCCACATGCACTTTCTTGAAAACAACATCGGCGGCAAGGCTGGCTTTCCATTTGTTCAAATGAGGCTCAAGATGAAAGCAGTGGGGGCAGGCATACCAAAAGAACTCAAGGACTTCAATCTTCCCCGGCGCTGACGTTGGCACCGGTTCACGAAGCACCCGGTAATCAATGCCCTCGTCAGGCTGCGCCTGCGCAAACGCGTTGGAAGTCACCATCGACTGGGCGGACAGGGCGGCAAGCCCCATGGAAAACTGGCGGCGATTAACGGACATGCTTAATTCCTTTGCTGGCAGCTAGCGCGAGGGTTCGCCAAGGTTCACCCGAACCACAGACGACTCAATGCCACCCTCAGACACTCGTGCTCGGACACGGTTCAATTCATCAATCGATGCGTAAGGCCCAAGCCTTACGCGGAAAAGGGTGGTGCCCTCACGTTGTGTTTCGCTGACGGCCGCCTCAAAACCAAGGATGGCCATGCGCGCCTTCATCTGATCAGCGTCTTCGGCCGCCTTGAAGGCACCGACCTGAATGAGATAAGTCATGCCGGTGGGCGACACCATCTTGTTATCCGCCGGGGTGATGCCCGCCTCGGATGCCGATTCGGTCATGCCGGCATCTTTCGATGCCAGGCCTTTATTGGGGTCGATGGAGTCCGGGTCGACTGCACTGGGTAAGGCCTTGGCGCCGCTCTGGCTTGGCTTGGTACCCAGACGATCCACAAAAGGCAGCGACGACTGGGTGATGTAAAGCGCAAGAACGGCCGCAGCCAGAAGGCCCACCGCGATGCCCGCCAAAAAAGGATTGGCCCAAAACAAAGAGAGTT
>JBBAQV010000141.1:1283-2465 GCA_040400125.1 Burkholderiaceae bacterium | reverse complement strand
CGCTGACAAAAAGTCCCTGGCCCATTGATTTCGGCCTTTACTTCGATCTGGCCTCTACACTGGCCTTGGCCGCGAACAACGCAGGGTCTGACGTCATGCAGGGTGAAGTCAAACCCAAAGATCAGGCCGAGGCCCTCTTCGGTCGATTCACTGAGTTCAACACAGGAAGCTTCTCTGCCCGAGTGGTTCACGGGCTGTCGTTAACCACCCTTCGGCCTCCGTTTTTTACGGACTCTCAGGTGGAATGCCTGATTCGCTGGCTTGATCTTGAGCCTGAAAATTCAATGGGCTTATCGCCCCTTTCAGACGAAGAACTGGACATTGCTGAAGATCATCTGAAACAGGCGCTGGATGCATTGAAAATTCTCTGTCCTGATTTCTATGAGGAATTTCGGGTCATTACCCGGCAGTTCGTGATGGCCAAGCCCTCGGGGCAGCAGAAACTTACCTTTGGCGGCGCCTCGTCATTTGCCCTGTGGGGGGCGCTGGCCTTGAATCTGGACGCTCACCCAGACTGGTGGCTTTATCTGCCAAGGCTTGTTCATGAGTATTCCCACAACATGCTCTTTGGGTTTGCACGCCATGAGCCCTTGGTGCTCAATGACCCCGAAGAGCGCTTTCGGTCACCGTTGCGGGCGGCAGAGCGCCCCATCGACGGCATCTACCATGCGGCCTATGTGTCCGCCCGTGAGGCCTTGGCCATGAAACAGGCTTTGGAGCGAATCGGTCAGGGGAATTTGCCCGAGCAACTCGTTAGAATCGAGGACTACTGCCAAAGCACGCTGCATGATTCAACGCAGGCTTTTTGGGATTGTCTCTCTGTGCTTCATTCCCATGCCCGCTGCTCCGATCTTGGAGGCCAGATCATGCAAGATGTCGAGGCCCAGATGCGCAACCATGGACTCACTCTTGACACACTTATCACTGCAAACCAGCCCTCCTAAATATTTGTCCCTTCTTGCAGAAAGCTTCGGGGCATGGCTTCGTCGTGCGCGAATTGCGCTGGCGATGATCGCCGCTTCCTTGATGCTGTCGGGCTGCGCCATCTACACCGTAGCAGATGCGGCCGTGTCGGTTGTTGCCACCGGCGTGAAGGTCACGGCCAAGGTGGTGGGAGCCGCGGTGGACGCGGTCACCCCAGGTGATGACGACGACAGCGACGAAGCCAAAAAGAAGAAATAG
>JBBAQV010000141.1:0-1183 GCA_040400125.1 Burkholderiaceae bacterium | reverse complement strand
ATTGCCCAGGCTTATCTGGCACGGGCCACGACCAAGGCTGCCGACACTGAAACCATCACGGCTTCGGGTGATGTCAATGACCTCGAGGCCATTCGTCGGTTCGCGGTGAGCTATCTGCGGCACGAACAAGACCTGGACCTGCGTGCATTTGGCGTTGAGTTTGATCGTTACTACCTGGAGTCGTCCCTCTACGATGACGGAAGGGTTGATGCGACCGTCAAGGCTTTGGTGGCAAGCGGCCACACCTATGAAGAGGGCGGCGCATTGTGGCTGCGCACGACGGATTTCGGCGACGATAAAGATCGGGTCATGCGCAAATCCGAAGGGGGCTACACCTACTTTGTTCCGGATGTTGCCTACCACGTCAGTAAATGGGAGCGTGGCTTCACCAAGGCCATCAACATTCAAGGTTCCGACCATCATGGGACCATTGCCCGGGTGCGCGCCGGTCTTCAGGCATTAAACATTGGCATTGCCCAAGGCTTTCCCGACTACATCTTGCATAAGATGGTCACCGTCATGCGCGGCGGGGCCGAGGTCAAGATCTCCAAGCGTGCAGGCAGCTACGTCACGCTGCGTGATCTCATCAGCTGGTCGGGTGAGGTTCGTAACGAAGCAGGCGAGCCCATTGCCGTGGACGAGCAACGCGGCCGTGATGCAGTTCGTTTTTTCTTGGTGTCACGCAAGGCTGACAGCGAATTTGTGTTTGATGTTGATCTGGCGCTCTCGAAAAGCGAAGACAACCCGGTCTACTATGTTCAATACGCCCACGCCCGAATCTGCAGTGTGCTTACTCAGGCGGGGCTAACGCTTGAGACTGCACTGAATCAACGTGGAATAGATGAGAGCCTTCTTGAGCTTTTAAGCGCCCCCCGTGAACAGGCGCTGATCAACCGGCTGTCGGATTTCCCCGCAACGATTCAGTCGTGTGCTGACGACCTTGCGCCCCACCTGATGGCATTCTATTTGCGGGATCTGGCGGCTGACTTTCATGGTTTTTACAATAGCGAACGGGTGCTGGTGGATGACCCAAAACTGCGTCAGGCAAGGCTTTTACTTTTGGCCTGCACAGCTCAGGTGTTGAAGTCAGGGCTTTCCTTGCTTGGCGTTTCGGCACCCAGCCGGATGTAGTGGTAAAGTTTTCGCATCATGCGATCCGGCGCCACCCTCAACAGCAAGCCCT
>JBBAQV010000140.1:0-2469 GCA_040400125.1 Burkholderiaceae bacterium | reverse complement strand
GCCGTGATGGACGCACTTGCCGAGCGTGCGTCGTTCGAGGTGCCCAAGGCATTGATCGAGAGTGAATCCCAGCGCCTTGCTGAAAATGCACGCCGTGACATGGCCGCCCGAGGCATGAACGTCAAAGACATTCCCATCCCTGCTGAACTCTTTGCTGAACAGGCGGTGAAGCGGGTCAAGCTTGGCTTGATGGTGGGCGAGGTGGTCAAGGTCAAGGACCTTCGGCCCACCGAAGAGCAGATCAAGGCCTTTGTGGAAGAGATGGCTTCCGCGTATGAAAAGCCTGAAGCTTTTGTGAATTGGTTCATGACGCAGCCCCAACAGCGCGCGGACGCCGAGGCGGTGGTGATTGAGGACAACGTGGTGAATTGGGCCTTGGGTGTTGCGCAGGTGTCCGACGACAAACTCACCGTTGAGGGCTTGCTCGCCGACGGTGCTGCGCAGAGCGCTTAAGGGGCGAAGGAAAATCATGCCGAGATACAACGGTTTGGGAATGGACGCAGTGGGCACACAGGGTGATTTGGGCGCAGGAATGACGCCGCAGGGCCTGGGCCTGGTTCCGATGGTGATTGAGCAGTCGGGGCGTGGCGAGCGCGCCTATGACATTTACTCGCGCCTGTTGCGCGAGCGGGTCATTTTTATGGTTGGTCCGGTGAACGATCAGACGGCCAACCTGGTGATCGCCCAGCTTTTGTTCCTTGAGTCTGAAAATCCAGACAAGGACATTTCGCTTTACATCAACTCGCCGGGTGGGTCGGTCTCCGCAGGGTTAGCCATTTTCGACACCATGCAGTTCATCAAACCTTCGGTCAGCACGCTATGCATTGGTATGGCGGCCAGCATGGGTGCATTCCTCTTGGCGGCAGGCGAAAAGGGCAAGCGTTTTAGCCTTCCCAATAGCCGGGTGATGATTCATCAGCCGCTCGGTGGGGTCCAGGGGCAGGCGTCCGACATTGAGATCCATGCCCGAGAAATCCTTTCGCTGCGTGACAAGCTGAACACCATTTTGTCGGAGCGCACCGGTCAGTCGCTCGAGACCATCGCGCGTGACACCGACCGTGACAACTTTATGTCGGCCGAGGATGCGCTACAGTACGGTATCGTCGACAAGGTACTCACGCACCGCGAGAAATCGGATGGCTGAAAAAAAAGGGTCCACAGAGAAACTTCTCTACTGCTCGTTCTGCGGCAAAAGCCAGCACGAAGTTAAGAAGCTGATTGCGGGCCCTTCCGTATTCATCTGCGATGAATGCATCGATCTCTGTAACGACATCATTCGTGATGAGCAGATCGAAACATCGAGCGAAGACAGTGAGAAATCCGGTCTTCCCACTCCGCAAGAAATCTCATCAAGCCTTGACCAGTACGTGATTGGGCAGACCACCGCCAAGCGCATTCTTTCGGTCGCTGTTTACAACCATTACAAGCGTCTTCGCCACCGCGGTGAAACCAAGGCGGACATTGAACTCTCGAAAAGCAACATTCTTCTGATCGGCCCCACGGGCTCTGGAAAAACGCTTCTGGCCCAGTCGCTGGCGCGCATGCTGAATGTGCCCTTCGTGATTGCGGATGCCACCACCCTCACCGAGGCAGGATACGTGGGTGAAGACGTTGAAAACATCATTCAAAAGCTGCTGCAAAACTGCAACTACGAGATTGAACGGGCCCAAAACGGCATTGTTTACATCGACGAGATCGACAAGATCACGCGGAAATCGGACAACCCTTCCATCACCCGTGACGTTTCCGGCGAGGGCGTCCAGCAGGCGCTGTTGAAACTCATCGAGGGTACGGTGGCCTCGGTTCCCCCTCAGGGCGGAAGAAAGCATCCGAATCAAGATTTTGTACAGATCGACACCACCAACATCTTGTTCATCTGTGGCGGGGCCTTTGATGGCCTCGATAAGGTGATCCGAAACCGAACCGAAAAAACATCCATTGGCTTTGGCGCGGAGGTTAAGTCGCCCAGTGACCGGGACGTGGGTGAGCTTTTCCGCGAGGTCGAGCCCGAAGACCTGATCAAGTTTGGCCTGATTCCTGAATTGATTGGCCGTCTGCCGGTTGTGGCCACCCTGGATGAGCTGAGCGAAGAGGCTCTGGTCCAGATCCTTGTGGAACCTAAGAACGCGCTTCTAAAGCAGTACCAGGCGCTTTTTGCGATGGAAAATGTCGAACTTGAGATTCGACCTGCAGCCCTGCAGGCCATCGCACGAAAGGCGATCAAGCGCAAGACGGGTGCCCGTGGCCTGCGTTCCATCCTTGAGGGCGTTTTGCTCGAAACCATGTACGAACTGCCAAGCCAGGCCAATGTCACCAAGGTCGTCATTGATGAATCTGCCATCACCGGGGACGGACGGCCCCTGCTTATTTACGGGGAAAGCCAGAAAGTGGCCAGCGCAAGTTAGTTTTGCGGCGAAGGCCTCTTTTTTCCAAGGCTTTACCCCCTTGTTTTTTTCCGCTCTTCCCCCC
>JBBAQV010000139.1:0-2480 GCA_040400125.1 Burkholderiaceae bacterium | reverse complement strand
AGCCATCGACTCTTGCATGGGCGCCCGCCCACTTTGAATTAAAAGGTTGCCGGGATGAAGGTCATCATGAACCAAGCCCGCCTGATGCAGCCTGGCAATGGTGCGGATGCAAAGGCTGAGCAACTGGTTTAGTTCTTTAGGTGCGCTCTTCAATGACGCCCCACCCACAATATAGACATCAGGCGTAAGAAGCGAAGCAAGCGGCTGAGCCCCAGCAATGGGTTCGGTAAAAAGCGTGGATTCTTCCGTGCGAAGAATGCGGGCCGTGGGAACACCGGCCGACTGCAAAAGCTGGAGCCCGGACACTTCTTTCTGAAGAGCATCAGCGCCCTTGTTTCCAAGAAAGATCTTGGCCACGGACACAAGCCCGTGTTCATCCTTCACAAGAGCAGTCATGCGCTTGCCCGGAAGGTTTCGGTAAACGGTTTCAACCTGAAGCGCACCCTTATCGCTCTTGATAGTTCCATCAGCCGTTTCGGGAGGTACGGGTTTATCAGCGAATCGGCGAACCCAGCGGTCTTCCAAGTAAGCAACCTGCTTTTGAATAAACCGAAAAAGCGGCTGTTCGTTTTGAAGAATGTCGCGCAGCGGCTTTTGAAAATAGTCAGCAAGAAACCGAAGGCGGTCCCGCTGGGTTAAGCCAATGGCGTTGGCGGAATAGGCCAGGGCGGCAAGGTCTTTGTTGCGCCAACGAATGGGAACCTTGGTGCGAAGCTGGGCACGATGAAGATCAATCAGCGAGATCTTAATTGCGGGCAGGGCATCTTGGTGCAGCAAAAAATGCACCAGATAACAGTCGCGGTGGTTCATGCCGGCGGCGTGCATGCGGCGAGTCATCTCCGCCACTTCACGAATGATGGCGCGCTTGTGGCCTGGTTCAGGCGGCTGCTTTAACCAGCTGCGGCAGTAATCTTCAAGGCTGATGGTCTGCTGAAGTTCACGCGTGATCAGAAAAGATTCCTGGCGCGCCGGGTTCGTTCCCCGGCTGGCATAGGCCACCGCCTGCATGGTGGGAACGCCAGCTGCGGTCAGTGTGGCAATGGCGTTGAGTTCAGGCTTGGCTCCAATAATGGGTAGGCGAAGGCTGAGCAGGTTTTTGATAATCTCGCCCCAGCCCACGCCCAGATGAAGCTTGATGAAAAACGATTCACCACCCAGATGAAAGCGCAGGGTGCGCCGTGTCTTCATGTCGCGAAAGAGCTCGCCCTGAAGGGACATTGCTTCTGCAAAAACATCCTTCCCAGACCATAGGCTTTGGAAGGGCTCGTCAAGCCACTGATCGGCGTGCATTGCTAGCCGTTGGCGAGACAACGGCTTTTCAAGAATCTCGGCAACCCGAATGGGCATGTCATAAAGATCAGCTTCATCCGCGTATCGGCGTGCAGCGTTGGACCATGTCTTGCGTTGCTCGGCTGAACGAACGGCTTCGGTCACCGCCTGATTCAGAGCATGCTGATCAAAGGGCATGGGCACCACCAGGCCACACTGGGCCTTGGTCACATAGTGGGCATAGCCACAGTTGGCCGTGGTGACCACAGGAAGGCCTGCCACCAGGGCTTCCAGAATAACCGTGCCAGTGTTTTCTTGAATGGCCGGATGCAGAAGAAGATCGGCCCCCAGCAGGAATTCTGGAACGTCATTGCGCGCGGGGAAAAATGTCACCCGGTCACCCATGCCAAGCTTGGTGGCAAGCACCTGAAACCGCTTGGATTCACCCTGGCCCACCACGAAGAACTTTGTAGTGACTGGCGTCATGACCGAATTTGCTGCGGGGGTGGTGGACTCTGCCTTTGCCCGCTCCAGCGCCTGATTCGCAGCAGCGATTGCCTCAAGTGCCCGGCCCAATCCTTTGTTTTGATAGTCCGATGCAATCATTAAACACAAGACATCGGTGTTGGCGATGTGGTGCGCCCGACGAAATTCCGCTCTGCGGGAAGCGGCATCCGCCGGGGCTTTTCGGTCGCGCGAAATTCCGGGCGGCAGCATGTGAAAGCGCTCAGTGGGCGTGCCGTAATGCTTTTGAAAAAGTGGCAGCTGCGTGGCCGAGATCATCAGAATCTGCGTGTGGGATCGCGGGCCAAACACGGCTTCCTCATAGGCTTTGAAATGTCGATACCGAGGGGTGGCCGTGTAGAAGCGGCCCCTTTGAGTCACGGCTTTTTCGGCAAAGCAGGGGTCGGCCGCGTAATAGAAATCAAGCCCCGGCATTTTGTTAAAGCCCACCACCAGCGATGTGGACGAGGCCAGTGTTTTTTCCACCCAGCGGGTGAAGCGCTGGTACTTGCCCACCTGCGTCAGGGCGCGAACTTCATGCCTTGGGGCGATTTGAATATCCCAGCCCTTGGGCTTTTCCCCTGCCCATTCCATGGTCAGAACACGAAATTTCTGCCCCCGGGCTTCACAGGCCTGGGCGATGCGGAGAAAGTCTCGCTGCAGCCCGCCGAATGGGAAGTATTTGTAGAGGATGAAAGTGAGCATGG
>JBBAQV010000138.1:0-2489 GCA_040400125.1 Burkholderiaceae bacterium | reverse complement strand
AGGGTGCAAGCTTGGGGTTGGCAATGGCCACCTTCCCAATCTGGCTTGACCGAAGAATAGCCCCCTTAGCGTCCACAAGGTTCGGCTGAAGACTCCAAAGCACCAGTCTTCCTTTAGCGTAGGTGAATGCCGAACCATTCACCGCTAGCCCTTCCTGAACCAGCCGGGCAGGGGTGCTCTCGTCGGCGGCAAGCAAAACAGCAAACGGCGCGCCATTTTTGATCTGCGCATAAAACTGACCTGTTGCGCCGTAGGACACCTTCGCCCGATGCCCAGTCTCTTTCTCGAAGGCCTGGGCAATGACTTTCATCGGAGCTGTGAAATTGGCGGCTGCGGCAATATAAACTTCGGCCGCGAGCAGATGCAAGGGCAAAAGTAGTAAAGCGACTACGGGGGTGATCCGAAAAAGCGAGAGAAATCGCATTGGAGTGGTCCTTCCGAACTTCTCAAGAGAATCGTGGCAAACCCTGCATGGCCCGATTCTATTGGAAATGGACGCCGCGTTCGTTAGTGATGCAGGTACTCCACCACCTTCCAATTATGATTTAAACTTTCAGGCGTCATGGTCATTGCCTCATTTCGTCGCACGGCGTTACTGGTGCTTACCGCGGTTGTGGTCAGTGCGCTTTCGCCTACGGCCACACGCTTAATGGCGCAGGCCAATGCGGCGGCCGTCACAGTCGAGATCTGCACCGCAGAGGGCATTCAGCGGATGACTTTGCCTGTCAGCCCAGCGCCATTGGAATCGTCCCTAGCCGATTTGCTTCAGTCTTCTTCACCCGAGCACTCAAAAGGTATGACCGGTACCCACGGCGAAGGCTGCGCCTACTGTGGCATGTCCTGGCACACGGTTTCATTCGAATACCCCTCGCTCGTTTTCGTTGCACCACAGGGTGCTGCGTTCCCTTCTCTTTTTTATCAATCCCCCAAGCCTCTCTTTGTTTGGGCTCAGGCTCGCTCGCGCGCTCCGCCTAGTCTTTAAATCCCCTTGGTTTTTATTCGGTCAACTGTGTGTTGATCGTTCGATGTTGTGCCTGGCGCAAAGCGCGCCATGCCGGCTCACCTTTTGGATTTGGAGACAAAATGAAAACAAAATTGGTTGCGCGTGCACTCGCCTGTCTGCCTGCTGCACTTTCCGCCGCACTTCCCATGACACTTCCCGTTTCGGCTCGTGCCGAACCACCGCTTAACCTAACGTTGGCGCCGGCGCTAGCTTCACTCGATCCGGTGGTGGTGACGGCACCACCCATGGCGTCACCACTTGAGGTTGTGGTGGACCCGAAAGCACCCCAACAGCCCATTCCCGCAAATGACGGCGCAAGTTTTTTGAAAAACATCCCGGGGTTTAGCCTCATTCGCAAGGGAGGCACTGACGGTGATCCTGTTTTTCGCGGATCGGCGGGCTCCCGGCTGAACATCATTCTTGACGGCATGGAATTCCATGGCGGCTGTTCAAGTCGAATGGACCCGCCCACCGCCTACGTTTTTCCCGAAAGCTATGACTCGGTCACCGTCATTAAGGGGCCGCAATCCGTTCGCTATGGCAATGGAAACTCGGCGGGGATTGTTATTTTCGAGCACCTTCGCGAATCGGACGAGCAAGGTCTTCACGGCGAGGCTTCGCTGATGGCAAGTTCGTGGGGAAGGGTTGATGGCCTCGCCACGCTCAAGGCGGTGTCCGACAAGACCCGTCTTGCGGCCACGTTGACCCATTCTGAATCTGACGATTACGAAGACGGCCATGGCCACCGAGTGAACTCGCGTTATGAACGACAGAGCGCCACGCTACTTGGGGGTGTTCAATTGACGACCGACACCCGCGTTGATCTTGATCTTGTGGCAAGTCGTGGCGAGGCAGCCTACGCAGACCGGTCATTGGACGGCTCGAAGTTTGATCGGGAAAGCGTTGGTCTTTCCCTTGAGACAAAGAATCTCTCCTCCCTTGTTAAAAAAGTGACTGCTCGGTTTTATCACTCGGTGATTGATCATGTGATGGACAACTATTCGCTGCGTGATACCCCCAACTGTGGGGCGGGAACGGACACCGCGTGCAGTGTGATGAATCCAGACCGAACCACCAAGGGGGCAAGGATCTGGGCCGATCTTTCGTTGTCCAGCCATGCGTTGCTGCTGGGCATTGATCATCGCTCCGACGAACACACCGGACGGATGAAAATGCCGATGATGATGAACACGGTTAGCCTTGCCCAAGCTAAAGCGGTCTTCGATATGCCGCGACTTAAAGACTTTCAGTCGCGTTTTGACGGCATCTTTGTTGAGGGAACCACGACGCTGGCCAATGGGGCCCACTGGAAGTGGGGTTTGCGGGTGGATGCCTGGGAAGGCGAACGCTTTGACGCAGGGGTTTTCAAGGGTTCGGACGAGCAGACCCTTACAAGTGGCTTTGTCCGGCTCGAGAGGCTTCACCCAAGCATGGGCATGACCACCTTCGTTGGCCTTGGACATGCACAGCGCCCGATGGACTATTG
>JBBAQV010000137.1:0-2543 GCA_040400125.1 Burkholderiaceae bacterium | reverse complement strand
TGGCCGGCGCCTTCTGGGAACTTTGGCAGCAGTCAAGAGTTCGGGACGGCCTGGCGGCGCTTCCTCGTAACGACGACAACATTCGGTTTGCCCAGCTCTCGCTTTCCGCCGTCAGCGACGCCCAGCTTTTTGATGCACCGCTTTTGGTCTCCCTGAAAGATTTCCAAGAGGTCAAGGCCAGCGTCTTTCAGGTAACCCGTTCTCCCGGCAAGACCACGGTCTATGTGGGGTGTCTCTTGCTAACCCTGGGAATCTTCGCAATGCTCTACATCCAGGAGCGTCGTATCTGGGTTTGGCTGAGCCCCAAGGACGAAGGAGCCACACTCAAACTTGCCGCGACCACCCCCAGGCTCACCATGGATTTTCAAAAGGAATTTTCCGCTCTATCAAGAGTCGTCACGGGGCTTGGCCTCGACAACAGCGACCGGAAACAAAAGGAAGGTTAGGGATATGAATACGTTAGCCACCACACCGAATAGCGAAGACCACCAAGATCTTGAAGCGCCCCGGCGCCAATGGAGTATCAAAGACCTGCTCTTTGGCCTTGTGGCCGCCGCGGGTGCTGGCTATGCCACCGCCCAGTACTCGAGTTTCATGGACATCTATGAGCTCGTCATTCTCTGGTGTTGCGTCCCAAGCCTGGCCTTCATGGGCTATCTCTGGGGCGCCCTTCGTCCTTACTTCCTGGGCTGTTTTGGTGCGGCACTCGCGGCCATCTGGATGTACAGCGGGAACGCGGCGGCGGTTGAAACCAACCTTCTATTGAAGTATTTCCTGTCGTCTCAGTCGGCCATCCTCTGGATGTGCGCACTTTTTGCCATCGGCACCATCGCCTACTGGGTTGGTATCTTTGCCAAGGGTGGCACCGCTCTCTGGATGGGCAGTCTACTCACCTGGGGGGGCTCGGTCATGGGTTTTGTGGGGCTGCTGGTGAGGTGGTACGAGTCGTATCTGATCAGCCCCGATGTCGGCCACATTCCGGTCAGCAACCTCTATGAAGTCTTCATCATGTTTGCCGTGATGACGTCGATGTTCTACCTCTATTACGAAGCGCGCTACAAGACCCGTGCCCTGGGCGCTTTTGTGCTTCTTATCGTGACGGCTGCCGTTGGTTTCCTGCTTTGGTACATCGGCGCTCGCTCGGCCCACGAAATTCAACCTCTGGTTCCGGCCCTGCAGTCTTGGTGGATGAAGATCCACGTCCCGGCGAACTTCATTGGCTACGGCACATTCTCCATTGCCGCCATGGTGGGTTTTGCTTATCTCATCAAAGACAACGCCCAGACCAAGTCGACATGGAAGCTTGCTCCTCTCTTTATTCTTGGTGTGTTGCTTTGTGCCGAGCCTCTGGTGTTTCGTCGCTCAGGTATGCCTGATTACTGGGCGTTGTATTTCGGAATCTCTGCCGGCCTGATTGGCGGCATCATCGCGCTGCGCCGTCGAATCGCCGCTGCGCTTCCGTCACTGGATGTTCTGGACGACGTGATGTATCGCGCCATTGCTGTTGGCTTTGCGTTCTTTACCGTGGCCACGATTCTTGGTGCGCTCTGGGCCGCAGAGGCCTGGGGCACCTATTGGCAGTGGGATCCGAAAGAGACATGGGCGCTGATTGTCTGGCTCAATTACGCAGCATGGCTTCACCTTCGCATGATGAAGGGCCTTCGCGGGCAGGTGGCGGCTTACTGGTCCTTGGTGGGGCTTCTCATCACCGGCTTTGCATTCCTTGGGGTGAACATGTTCCTCTCGGGTCTGCATTCCTATGGCACGCTCTAACGAACCACTCATTCGCGGTGATCACCTTCAGTCACAGGTGACACCGCAGTCGGTTTTCGACTCCCGTCGTCAGCTTCTTGCCGGTCTGGTCTCGGCAGCCTCCTTGGGTCTGGGTTTGTCGGCCCCCATGTCTGTTCAGGCCTCCACCCAAAAGTCTTCATTGGCACCCTTGCCCGGGAGAGCGAGTCGTTTCTCGATTGCCGAGAAATCTGTTCCATTTGCTGACGCCTCCGGCTACAACAACTTCTATGAATTTGGTCTTGACAAAGACGACCCCGCCACCCACGCGCCAGGCCGGTTAAAGACCTCGCCCTGGCAGGTTTCCGTGGAGGGGCTCGTGGCCAAGCCCAGGACATTCGACATTGACGATCTGCGTAGGCTTGCACCCATGGAAGAGCGCATCACTCGTTTGCGTTGCGTCGAGGGCTGGTCGATGGTGATCCCCTGGGTGGGCTATTCGTTTTCTGAACTCATCAAACGGGTTCAACCTTTGGGTTCGGCAAAGTTTGTCGAGTTCACCACACTTGCCGATCCAAAACAGATGCCGGGCTTGAGCTCTCGCGTGCTGCGATGGCCGTATCACGAAGGCCTTCGTCTTGACGAGGCCCAGAACCCTCTGACACTCCTGACGTTTGGCATGTATGGCTCCGTCCTGCCAGCACAAAACGGCGCACCGATCAGGCTGGTCGTGCCATGGAAATATGGCTTTAAAAGTGCAAAGTCCTTGGTCAAGATTCGTTTTACTGAAACCCAGCCAACCACCAGCTGGA
>JBBAQV010000136.1:0-2599 GCA_040400125.1 Burkholderiaceae bacterium | reverse complement strand
AGGAATTCATCCACCGCGCGGGCAGCCTGGCGTCCCTCACGAATGGCCCAGACCACCAAGGATTGGCCTCGACGCATGTCACCGGCCGCAAAGACCTTGGGCACATTGGTGATGTAAGACTTCTCGCCTTCGGTGGTGGCCTTTGCATTGCCGCGGGCGTCCTTGTCGACGCCGAACGATTCAAGAATGGATCCGATGGGAGAGACAAAGCCCATGGCCAGCAAGACCAGATCGGCCTTCAGAATTTTCTCGGTGCCGGGCACCTCAATCATCTTGCCGTCCTTCCATTCCACATGAACGCTCTTCAATGCAGTGACCTTGCCGTTTTCGCCCATGAATTCCTTCGTGGCAATGGCGAACTCACGCTCGCAGCCCTCTTCGTGGCTGCTTGAGGTGCGCAACTTGATAGGCCAATAGGGCCAGGTCATGGCCTTGTTTTCCTGCTCAGGGGGCTGGGGCATGAGCTCAAACTGGGTCACGCTTGCCGCACCATGACGGTTCGACGTTCCCACGCAGTCTGAGCCCGTGTCACCACCACCAATCACGATCACATGCTTGCCGTCGGCACGAAGCTGTTTGGCCAGCTTGTCGCCCGCATTGATTTTGTTCTGCTGGGGCAGAAATTCCATGGCGAAATGAATGCCATCAAGCTCTCGACCCGGCACGGGAAGATCGCGAGGCTGCTCGGCGCCACCCGTCAGAATCACGGCATCGAAATCTTGCAGCAGCTGTTGGGGAGCAATGGTTTCTTTGGCCCAGTTGGTCACCTTGGAGTCTTTGGGAAGCTCGGCCACAAGCACGCCGGTGCGAAAGGTCACGCCTTCGGCCTGCATCTGTTCGACCCGACGATCAATGTGGTTCTTTTCCATTTTGAAGTCGGGAATGCCGTAACGAAGCAGCCCGCCAACACGGTCGTTTTTTTCGAACACGGTGACGTCATGCCCCACACGAGCAAGCTGCTGAGCGGCCGCCATCCCGGCTGGGCCTGAACCCACCACGGCCACACGCTTACCGGTTTTGGTGGTCGGGGGCTGGGGCACCACCCAGCCTTCACTCCAGCCGCGATCGATGATGGCGTGTTCAATCGATTTGATGCCCACCGGGTCGTCATTCACATTGAGTGTGCAGGCCGCCTCGCAGGGTGCGGGGCAGATGCGCCCCGTGAATTCAGGGAAATTGTTCGTCGAATGCAAGGTGTCCAGGGCCTGCTTCCAGTCCTGGCGAAAAACCAGGTCGTTGAAGTCAGGAATGATGTTGTTCACCGGGCAGCCGTTGTTACAAAACGGTGTGCCGCAATCCATGCAACGTGCGGCCTGGGTTTTCGCCTGGGCGTCATCCAGCCCAATGACAAATTCCTTGTAGTTTTTCAGACGCTCCTGAACGGGCAGATAGCCCTCTTCGAGTCGCTCGAATTCCATAAATCCTGTGATCTTGCCCATTACGCTGTCACCTTTTCAGTTCCAGAAGTTTTCTTTTGCGCCATCTCGGCCAAGGCGCGACGATATTCATGCGGGAAGACTTTGACAAACTTTTCGCGGCTTGCGGACCAGTTGTCAAGAAGCTCACGCGCGCGACGGCTTCCCGTCCAGCGATGATGGTCTTCAATCAGCTTCTTCAATAAAGCGTCGTCCTCCACGGGGACTTTTTCCAAGGCCACCATGGCCGTGTTGCAACGCTGATTGAAGCGTCCATCTTCATCGAAGATGTATGCGATGCCGCCCGACATGCCTGCGGCGAAATTTCGCCCAGTCTTGCCAAGCACCACCACCGTGCCGCCGGTCATGTATTCGCAGCCATGGTCGCCGGTGCCTTCCACCACAGCCGTGGCGCCCGACAGACGTACGGCAAAACGCTCGCCCGCCACACCGCTGAAGAAGGCTTCACCGGAGGTGGCGCCGTAGAGCACGGTGTTGCCCACAATGATGTTTTCCGCAGCATTGCCACGGAAATCAAGGCTTGGCCTAACCACCACGCGGCCACCCGAGAGTCCTTTGCCGGTGTAGTCATTGGCGTCACCAATCAGATACAGCGTGATGCCCTTGGCCAGGAAGGCACCGAAGGACTGGCCGCCCGTGCCTTCAAGCTGAATGCGAATGGTGTCATCAGGAAGCCCCTGCGGATGATGTCGGGTCACTTCACCCGAGAGCATGGCACCCACCGTTCGGTTCACGTTCCGAGCCACTTCCATGAATTGCACGCGCTCGCCACGCTCAATGGCTGCCTTCGACTTTTCAATCAGCACCACATCAAGGGCGCGCTCAAGCCCGTGATCTTGGGTGTCTGTGTGATAGACCGGCAGCTCAAATGCATTCTTGGGCTGGTAAAAGATCTTGCTGAAATCAAGGCCTCGGGCCTTCCAGTGGGCAACACCACGACGGGTGTCGAGAAGATCAGCACGCCCAATGAGGTCGTCGAATCTCGCGATGCCAAGCTGGGCCATGATGCTTCGGACTTCCTCAGCAACAAAGAAAAAGTAGTTCACCACATGTTCGGGCTTGCCGGAAAATTTCTTGCGAAGCACGGGGTCTTGGGTGGCCACGCCCACCGGGCAGGTGTTCAGGTGGCATTTGCGCATCATGATGCAGCCTTCCACCACCAG
>JBBAQV010000135.1:1460-2652 GCA_040400125.1 Burkholderiaceae bacterium | reverse complement strand
AGAAGTTAGGCCTTGCCCTTTTGTGACAGTGAACGATGGCGAATGCCTGAGGCGTAGCTTTTCTTGAAATGCTCGTGAAGCTGTTCCACACAATAGACTGACCGGTGTTGGCCACCGGTGCAACCAATTGCAACCGTCAGGTAGCTGCGATTTTCCTCGGCATGCCGAGGAAGCCACTTCTGCAGATAGGCGGTGATGTCGGCAATCATCTCGGCCACCTCTGGGCTTTCGCGCAGAAAATCGATCACGGGCTGGTCACGGCCATTGAGGCTTTTCAGCTCGGTGCGGTAATAGGGGTTGGGCAGACAGCGGGCATCGAACACCAGGTCGGCATCAAGGGGGATTCCATCTTTGAAAGCAAACGACTGAAACAGCACGGTGAGCTTGGAGGTTTCAAGGTCAAGAATCTCTTTCACCCAACGACGAAGCGCCTGGGGCTGAAGATCGCTGGTGTCCAGTGGAATGCCCAAGGGCGCAATTTCAGAAAGTAGCTCGCGTTCAAGTTCAATGCACTGTGCAAGGCCCTGAACCGAATCGTCACTCAGCTGTTGCTGTTGCATCAGCTGTCGGCTCAGTGGGTGTCGGCGGCGGGTTTCGGAATACCGCTGAATCAGGGTGTCGTCTCGGGCGTTCAGGAAAAGCACTTTAAGGTTGTGCCCCTCAGTTCGTAAGCCTTCCAGGCTTTGGCTTAGCTGGTTGAGAGACCCACTGGTACGCGCATCCACCGCCACCGCAAGCAGACGATGGCCTTCGGCGGAAAGATTCCGAGCCGCCTCCTCCAAGAAGGCAACAGGTAGGTTGTCAATGCAGAAATAGCCCGCGTCTTCAAGCACATTCAAGGCCACGGATTTTCCCGAGCCCGACATGCCGGTGACAAGAACGATCTTCAAGCGCCCCCTCCGGACGAATCCCCGCGCATGGCAAGCTGTTGGCGTTGAACGAACTCCTTCATGGTGTCGATGCCGCGAAGACTGAGCACGGCATTGCGTACGGCGGCCTCCACCAGGACGGCAAGGTTTCGTCCGGCCGCCACCGGAATGACCACCTTACGAATGGGCAGCCCCATCACCTCCTGGGACATAGCCTCCAGCGGAAGCCGCTCGAACTCATCCATCACGCTTCGGCGAATGAGTTGAACAATCAGCTTGAGCCGCATCTTGCGCCGCACGGAGGTCTCGCCAAAGATGGTGCG
>JBBAQV010000135.1:0-1360 GCA_040400125.1 Burkholderiaceae bacterium | reverse complement strand
GCCAACGCTTTGGAAAGCTGGGCCCGAGCGATCTCGATGATCTGCGCGGCGGAGACCGGCGTGCGAAGAAGTGCCAGGCCCTCGCGTTCACAAGCTGTGAAGAGATCGGCAGGGGGGATTTCATCATCAGCAATGATGATGGCCGGGGGCTTGCCGGACAGCAGTTCGGCTGTTAAGTAATTTTTGCGCTGGGGGTCAAGCCGGTTGTAATAGGCCACCTCGGGCGTGCCCATCACCTGGATTCGGTTGGGGTGGATCAGGTTGAGGTGACCGATCAGGTCGGCGCTTTCGGTCGACTGGCCCTCAATTTTCCGGTCAGCACCAACCTCGCCGGTTAAAAAACTAAGTTTTAACGCCTCGGCGTTTTCTTGAAAGAGCGACTTGACGTCAAGCACTTGCTGGCTGCCAGGCCTGAAGGGCTTGGTGCAGCATCTGGGGGTCTGGCTGAGTCAGCAGGGTGTCTCGCATGGTTTTGTCAGAGAGCATCTCGGCGACCTCGGAGAGGATCTCAAGATGCTGCTGCGTCGCCTGCTCTGGCACCAACAGAAAGAGCAACAGGTTGACTGGCTTACCGTCGGGCGCATCAAACGCTACTGGGGCGTCTAGACGAACCAGGGCAGCGGTGGCGTCTTCCAGGCCTTTGATCCGACCGTGCGGAATGGCAATGCCATCGCCAAGGCCTGTCGACCCGAGTCGCTCGCGCGCAAACAGGGAATCGAAGACTTTTGCCCGGGCAATGCCCTGGTTGTTCTCAAACAAAAGCCCAGCCTGTTCGAAGACTCGCTTTTTGCTGCTGGCATCAAGACCAACCACAACGTTGGTCAAGGGTATTAACTGGCTAATGCGGTTCATGTTCCGCCTCGGTTACTCGAGTGGGCGGATTATAAATCGATTGTTGCGCCGCAGTGCAAACTGCCAGAAAGCCGGGAGCGGTACCTAGCCGGCGACCGCCTGAGCCTGGTTCTGACCCCGATGCACCCCGGGACGCTGCATCTCCTTGTACCGAACCACCTGACGATCGAGCTTGTCGGCAAGGGCATCAATGGCCGCATAGAGGTCAGCGTGACTCGCTTCACAATGAATATCTTTTCCGGGAAGGTGCACCGTGACTTCGGCCCGCTGCTGAAGCTTTTCAACGCCCAGGGTGACGTGGACCTCGTTGACATGATCGAAATGCCGCCACGTACGACCAAACTTCTGGTCGACGTAGTCGTGAATCGCGGGGGTGATCTCGAGGTGATGGCCTTTGACGGTCAGATGCATGGTGTTACCTCCCTTAGAGTTTTTTCCGTTGACTGACAGGTTCGATTCTGAGCGCTTCTCGGTACTTTGCAATCGTGCGGCGCGCAACGCGCACCCC
>JBBAQV010000134.1:0-2660 GCA_040400125.1 Burkholderiaceae bacterium | reverse complement strand
TCTCGCGTTCACTTTGTGACCATGCTTCCAAAGACCCGCTCCGGAAAACTTCTTCGTCGTTCGATGCAGGCGTTGGCCGAAGGACGCGACTCGGGGGACCTCACCACGCTTGAGGATGTGACTGCACTGGATCAGATCAAAAAGGCACTCTCGGGTGCATGACCATCGGTGATGGCACTGATCCAACGCGACCCTGATTCACACAAGGGCAGTCATGGCGCGGTTGGCGTGCTTGGGGGCGCGCTTGGAACGGTCGGCGCCGCCATGCTCTGTGCACGCTCAGCCTTAATGAGCGGCGCAGGCAAGGTCTTCATCATTCGACCGGATCACAACGAGCATTTCATCGTGGATCCGCTCTATCCCGAGATCATGGTGATTGATCTCGTCCAAAGTGAATCCAAGCCCATCAATGTCTGGGTGGTCGGACCGGGACTCGGTACCGACGCGAAAACACTCTCCGTTTTGTCGAAGGTTTATTCCATGTCGGCTGGTCTGGTGATCGACGCCGATGCATTGAACCTGATGGCCGAGGAGCCAGCCTTGGCTCGAGCCTGCCAGCGACGCGCGAGCAACCAACGATCAACCATCGTCACCCCTCACCCTGGCGAGGCGGCCCACCTTCTTGGAACAACGTCCGAAGCCATCCAGGCTGACCGCAGTCACGCCGCGCGAGAGATTGCCCGCAAATTGAATGCGATTTGTGTCTTGAAAGGTCGTCACACACGGATTGCCAACCCAGCGGGTGATGTCGTGACCAATTCGACCGGTAATCCATTGCTGGCAACCGCTGGCACAGGAGACGTCCTGGCCGGACTCATCGGTGCGCTCATGGCGCAAGGTCTTGATCCACAGCAAAGTGCCATCGACGCCGTCCGGCTGCATGGGCTTGCGGCCGACACCCTGCGCGACGCCTGGGGTGGGACCATTGGCCTGGCCGCTGGCGAGCTTATCCCAGTGATTCGAAGCCTAATCAACCGTGAAACGCCTGGGCTAGAATCATGAGCTTCTAAGCGAGGTCATCCCATGTCCGCACCATCGAAGGCCGAACGACTCGACGTCGAGATTCTCGATCGAAGCTATCAGCTCTCTTGCTCCCCAGAGGAGCGGCCTCTCTTGATGGAATGTGTCCGCCTGGTGGATACACGCATGCGACAGGTCAAGGCACAGAGCAAACTCCAGGCCGCGGATCGAATTGCGGTCATGGCGGCACTCACGCTGGCGCGCGACTGCCTGACCCAGGCGGGAGCCCAATCCATCGCCGACCAAGAGGCCTTGCAGAAAAAGATTGACCAGATCTCCGCGGCACTCGATCAGGCCCTGACGCCTCAGGAACGACTCTTTTAAAAAAGGTTTTCAATGATTCCAATGCTGGTGGCCTTGGCCGCAATCGGCTCCATGACCGGCTTTCTCGCGGGGCTTCTCGGTGTCGGTGGCGGGATGATGCTGGTGCCATTCATGACATTGCTCTTCACGCTGAATGGCTTTCCCGATGAACTGATTGTGAAGATCGCGATTGCGACGTCGCTCGCCACCATTCTCTTCACCTCGGTATCAAGCCTGCGTGCCCACCACCAAAAGGGCGCTGTTCGTTGGGACATTGTCAAACCCATGGGAATTGGCGCATTCATTGGGACCTTCATTGGAGCCAACTTTGCCGGTGGCTTGAAGAGCGAATTTCTCGCGGGCTTTTTTGCCATCTTCGTTGGCTTTTCAGCCTTTCAGATGCTGCGCAACAAAAAGCCCAAGCCATCGCGCGACATTCCGTCGCGCATGATCACCGGGCTTGTCGGCTCAGGCATCGGCTTCATCTCAAGCTTGGTGGGTGCAGGCGGAGGCTTCATCACCACGCCATTTCTTGTCTGGAGCAACGTGGCCATGCATCAGGCGATTGGGACCTCGGCAGCCCTTGGCTTTCCCATTGCTGCGGGAGGCCTGATTGGCTACATCACCGCAGGCGCCACCGAATCCAACCTGCCGGCGGGATCATTTGGCTATATCTATGTACCCGCCTTGATTGCCTGCTCTTTGGCTACCCTGATCACGGCGCCGATCGGCGCACGCACCGCTCACCGAATGCAGGTGGCGGCCCTCAAGCGCGCGTTTGCGGTCATGCTTTTGGTGCTGGCCGCCTACATGGCAACCCGCGCTTTTTAAGGTCTGATCTGAGATCTAGTGGAAGAAATCCTTGACCTTGTCCATCCAGCTCTTGGACTGAGGGTTATGGCGCTCTCCGCCTTCGGTCACTGAGGTCTCGAATTCCTGCAAGAGCTTGCGTTGTTTGTCGGTGAGCTTGATCGGCGTCTCGATGTTCACATGGCAATAGAGGTCTCCCGCAACACCTGAGCGTACGTTCTTGATGCCTTTGCCACGAAGCCGGAAGGTCTTGCCGCTCTGTGTGCCCTCGGGAACATCGAAGCTGGCCTTGCCGCCCAGCGTAGGAACATCCACGGAGCCGCCAAGGGCGGCGCGGGCAAAACTAATCGGCACTTCGCAATGCAGATCATCGCCATCCCGACTAAACACCCGATGAGGCTTGATGCTGATCTCAACATAGAGATCACCGCTCGGTCCGCCGTTCACGCCCGGCTCGCCATTACCCGATGATCGAATGCGCATCCCGTCATCAATACCCGCAGGAATTTTCACTTCAAGGGTTTTCT
>JBBAQV010000133.1:0-2678 GCA_040400125.1 Burkholderiaceae bacterium | reverse complement strand
GGAAGCCTTTGATTCAGTGGCATCTTGAATCCGCCGCAGCGGCCGGAATCACTGCTGTTGTGATCAACACCGCTCACCTCGGCGGTCAGATTGAATCTCTTTTGGGTGACGGTGAGTCCCTCGGTCTTCATATTCGATATTCAAGAGAACCTCTTGGTGCACTCGAAACCGCAGGAGGTATTGCCACGGCTCGGCCATGGCAGAACGCGCTGGGGACGACCATTTCCGACCACTTCCTGGTGGTCAACGCCGACATCTGGACCGACTGGCCATTCGAGAAAGCCCTAGCGATTCGTGATCAACTTCAGACAAGCCTCGGAGACTGCTGCCATCTGGTGCTGGTGACCAATCCTCCTCAGCACTCGCAGGGTGATTTCAGTCTTGGTGATCCCATTCCAAACTGGCCAGACACCCACCGAACTCAGCCCAAAAACCTTGATCTCAGTCTGACTTTTTCCGGGATTGGGGTCTATGATCGATCGATGTTTGAATCAATCCCTCCAGGCCAGCACGCTCCCCTCGCGCCCATGCTTCATGAAGCGGTGGCTGCCCAACGATGTGTGGGTAGCCTGCATCAAGGTTATTGGTCGGACGTGGGAACTCCTGAACGACTCAAGGCACTGAATCAGGCATGAGCAAGACCATGAACACTGAGCCCGAACGATTTTGGAATGCGCTTGCGCCAAGCTTGCGCCCCAGCGAAGTCCCCGGCCCAGTGCATGGGGAACAACACGCGACACGTCGCGCCAAGCTTGCCGCTGCCATGGCCGCCCAGGGCGGCGGTGTTGCCATTCTCTCAGCCGGTGACGAGTTGATCCGCAACCGAGACAGCCACTTCCCATTTCGAAGCCACAGCGACTTTCTCTACATGACCGGCTTTCCCGAACCCGAAGCCTGGTGGGTCATGCGCGTCGATGCCAATGGCGAAACCGAAAATATTCTGGCCTGCCGACCGCGTGATGCCGAACGTGAAATCTGGGATGGCGTCCGAGTTGGGCCCGAACAGGCTGCGCATCGCTATCAGATGGATCGCGCCATTACGGTTGACGCACTGGACGACACGGTCATTGAGTTGGCTCAAAATCAGCCCGCTTTTTATGCCCATGTCGGCGCTCATCAGGAACTTGATCAGAAACTTCGGTATTGGCTTGATGGCCTTCGCGGCATGGGCCGCGCGGGAGTGACCGCACCCGACCGCATTGTGGATATCGGCCCCATGATCGCCAGGCAGCGTTTGGTGAAAGATTCTTTCGAGATCGCCACCATGGCACGTGCCGCATCCATTTCAGCACAAGCCCACTGCCGAGCCATGCAAAAGGCTCGGCCAGGTGTTCATGAATATGAACTCGAGGCCGAGCTTCTTCATGAGTTCAGACGACATGGCGCCCAATCGGCAGCTTACAACTCGATCGTCGCCACAGGACCGCACAGCTGTGTCTTACACCATCGCGCGGGTGACCGTGCCGCCATGGATGGCGAACTTGTTTTGATTGACGCGGGTTGTGAGCTCGACGGTTACGCCTCGGACATCACCAGGACATTCCCAGTGAATGGCCGGTTTACGGCCGAGCAACGAGCCGCCTACGATATTGTTTTGGCAGCACAAACTGCAGCCATCCAAGCGACTCGGGCGGGGGTGGCCTTCACCGACCCGCATGATGCCGCCACCGCAGTGCTGGCCCAAGGCATGATGGATCTTGGCCTGATCCCGCGCCAGTCGATGGAGTCGCTGATGGCTTCAGGCGATTACAAACGTTTTTATATGCATCGGACTGGCCACTGGCTTGGCCTTGATGTGCATGACGTGGGCGACTACACCACACCGCTTTGCGAAGGTATGGTCATGACGGTGGAACCCGGCCTTTACATCCGTCCGTCCGACGATATTCCGCAGGCTTTTTGGAATATTGGCATTCGTATTGAAGACGATGTCATGCTTGGCGCCCAAGGCCCTGAGATTCTGACTCGTGGCGTACCCGCTGAGGCGCAGGCCATCGAAGCTTTGATGCAAGAATCTCGCTAAGAGACTGTTGAGGAGACGATGCTGCAGCCCTTTGTTCGCATTCAAGGTGCAGGCCCGGTGGGTCTTCTTGCGGCCTTGTTTTTGGTCAAGCATGGCTGGCCACGCGACGCCATTGAACTGATTGACCCCGCATTGGATGCGGCCGTCCCTGCGCATGATCAAGACCCACGCGTGCTCGCCCTCTCTCATGGCACCCTGATTCGGCTTGAGCAGCTGGGGGTTCAACCGGAATCCACACGCATTGAAGAGATCCATGTCTCAAGCGAAGGCCACTTCGGCAGCATGCAGATTCGTGGCGATCGCGTAGGGGTCTCTCATCTTGGGGCGCTCGCCAGCTACAGCGCCCTGCTGTCCACGCTTCGCCAGGCCGCCAAAGCCTCGGGTCTCGCCATGAGGGCCAGGGTTGATGCCTCCGACCCGCTGCGCAAGCCCGACATCACCGTCATTGCGGAAGGCGGACTGTTTCAGCCCAGCACCACAAGCAACGACTCATCCGACAACCGGGATGCTTCATCATCCACGGCCATGGCCGTGATCAGGGATTACCAACAGGACGCAGTGCTTGGCTGGGCCAGCACCACACCCTCCCCCAGCATTCGTGCCTGGGAGCGATTCACCGCAGACGGTGCGGTGGCCTTGCTGCCGATCCGTGACC
>JBBAQV010000132.1:0-2769 GCA_040400125.1 Burkholderiaceae bacterium | reverse complement strand
AACTCTCTTTGTTTTGGGCCAATCCTTTTTTGGCGGGCATCGCGGTGGGCCTTCTTGCCGCAGCTATTCTTGCGCTTTACATCACCCAGTCGTCGCTGCCCTTTGTGGATCGTCTGGGTGGCAAGCCAAGCCAAGGCAGCACCAAAACCTTACCCAGTGCCGTCGACCCCGATTCCATTGACCCCAACAAAGGCCTGGCCTCCAAAGACGCCGGCATCACTGAATCCGCATCCGAGGCGGGTATTACACCAGCGGATAACAAGACAGTATCCCCCACCGGCATGACTTATCTCATTCAGGTGGGCGCCTTCAAGGCGGCCGAAGACGCCGAGCAGATGAAGGCGCGGATGGCCATTCTGGGGTTTGAGGCGGTTGTCAGCGAAACACAACGTGAGGGCACCACTCTTTTTCGCGTAAGGCTTGGGCCTTACGCATCGATCGATGAATTGAACCGTATCCGAGCACGAGTGTCCGAGGGTGGCGTAGAGTCGTCGGTGGTTCGGGTGAACCTTGGCGAACCCTCGCGCTAGCTGTCAACAAAGGAATGAAGCATGTCCATGAATCGCCGCCAGTTTTCCATGGGGCTCGCCGCCCTGTCTGCCCAGTCGATGTTGAGCGCCAACGCATTTGCTCAGGCTCAGCCCGACGAGGGCATTGATTACCGGGTGCTTCGTGAACCGGTACCAACGTCTGCACAGGGGAAGATCGAAGTTCTTGAGTTCTTTTGGTATGCCTGCCCCCACTGCTTTCATCTTGAACCCCATCTGAATAAATGGAAGGCCAGCCTGGCAGCTGATGTCGTTTTTAAGAAGGTGCATGTGGCCTTTCGTGGCGACACCCACCAGAAAATTTTCTATACGCTTGAAGCCCTGGGCAAGGCAGAGGCCTTGAATGCCAAAGTCTTTGAGGCCATTCATCAGCGCGGCAATGCCATGGGTATGCTGATGGAAGTTTCTGAGTGGGCCAAGGGCCAAGGGCTTGACGCCGCCAAGTTTGAATCGCTCTGGAATTCGTTTGGGGTGCAGACTCAACAAAAGCGTGCCAATGCACTGACCGCAGCCTACAAAATTGACGGCGTACCCATGTTCGGCATCAATGGTCGTTTTGTGACCTCGCCCGCAATGGTCGGCGGAAGCCACACGCGCGCGTTGCAGGTGGTGGATTACCTGGTGAATGTTGAGCGCAAGCGTCGCCGATAACGGATGAAAGCGGTTTTTTAGTCCCCGCTTATTCCTTGACGTTCTCGGTGTGTTTTCCTGCGGCGAGCACCGCAGAATAAGCTTCGTCTCGACCAACCCCTAGCATTTTCACCAGGCACTTTGCGGCTGCCGAAGCGGGCATTTCTGCTGCAAGCAGGGCTGCCCATGACTTCAGCTGAGCCTCATGGGCAGGCGCTTGGGCCTGTTCGCCAAGATCGAATACCCAGACCATCTCGCCTTTGGCCGAGCCTGGGTCCCGCAGTTTCTGTTGGGCTACCTGAACCTGCACCTTTTCGATGGAATCTCGAATCAGGGTTTCGTGCTGTTTGGTGAGTTCGCGGCCAAAGAGCATGGGGGTGCTGGGTCCAAACACCGTGGCGCAGTCTTCCATCGATTCCACCGCACGATGAGGGGTTTCGAAGATCACGGCAAGCCCGCCGACTTGCTGAATTTTTTGTAGCCACTCAAGTCGTGCGCTCTGCTTGGCCGGAGCAAACCCCCAAAAGGTCATGGGCCAGCGGGCGAATCCGCAGACACTGAGCGCGGTGATCACTGCGCTTGGGCCAGGAAGGGGCGTGACCCGAAAGCCTGCAAGCCATGTTGCATGAACCACCTGGAATCCAGGGTCGGCGATAGCTGGTGTGCCGGCATCGGAAACGAGAAGCACGGACTGGTCTTGGGCAAGGGCTTCAAGCACCCGCAGCTTGACCTCGGATTCATTGTGTTCATGCAGTGACGCGATACCACCGCGAGGCCGATGAATACTCAGCGCCTGAAGCAGAGCCTGAGTGCGTCGAGTGTCTTCAGCAAAGATGAGGTCGCAATGCAAAAGGGCCTCGCGCACTCGTTCAGTGATGTCAGCCAGATGACCGAGAGGCGTCGCCGCCACATACAATCCGCCGGGAAAAGAAGTCTTTGACATCTCTGCATTCTCCATGAAGTTAAGCCATGAGTCGATCTGCTCCTCAGTCTGCTACCCAGTCTTTCACCCGCTCACGCGGCGACGCCGCTGAGCAGGTCGCATTGCATTACCTTGGTCAGCAAGGGCTTCGACTTGTCGCCCGCAATGTCCGTTTTCGTGTGGGTGAAATTGATCTGATCATGCTCGATGCGAAGGTCTGCGTTTTTGTCGAGGTTCGCATGCGATCACCCTCCCGTTTCGGGGGTGCAGCCATCTCGGTGAATTACGGAAAACGACAGCGACTGATTCGTGCGGCTCAGTGCTGGCTTCAAAGCCATTCAAGGCATGCTTTGATGCCTACTCTGCCCGCCTGCCGATTCGATGTGGTGGCCATCGACGGCACCGCCATTGATTGGATTCCCAATGCCTTTGGGCTTGAGGGAACTCTATAATTGGCCTAGGGTCCTAGCAACCAAAGGAGTTCATTCATGCGGTCGTTCAACACTTTCGTCGCCAAGCCAAATCACCCGGAACTGCATGCAGCAAGTTCCATACGGCCAACAGGTGCGGTGGGCCATAGGCTTCGGTTGGCGATGGTGGCTTGCTCCTTGGGCTTGGTGGCCACCACCCTTACGGGCTGTTTTCCTGTGGTCGCCACCGGAGTCGTGG
>JBBAQV010000131.1:0-2823 GCA_040400125.1 Burkholderiaceae bacterium | reverse complement strand
GCATTCACTCGATGAGCGTTGGAGCCGATGGTTCATCAGGCGACCGCGAAGAGAGAAATGTCCGAAGGTGAGCCGTTAGTTCAGATGGGTGCGAACCCTCGGGCATTCTCTCGATGAGCGTTGGAGCCGAAGGTTCATCAGGCGACCGCGAAGAGAGAAATGTCCGAAGGTGAGCCGATCTTCAAGCGGTCGCGAAAAGAAAAGGGCGCTGTTGCTAGCGCCCAAAATGATCGTCCCTCCCTCAAAGGACGACTCCTCCTCCTCAATGAAGCGAAGTCTAATCCCTTCTTCGTATCAAAAACATATATTCACCATCCGAATTAGTACTTTCCATAAGTTGATGGCCCGTATGTTTGCAGAAGTATTCGAAATCCCGCACTGCACCAGAATCCGTGGCCAGCACCTGCAGAACCTGGGCGGGAAGCATGTCATTCAGAGCCTTCTTCGCTTTGAGAATCGGCATGGGGCAGCTGAGGCCCCGAGTGTCGACCGTGCGATCAATGGCCGTCATGCCGACGCCTCCTAGACCTTCGCCGCCACGAAGGCATTCACACTCTGCAGCGCAGCCGGCAGATTCGCTGGGTTGGTGCCACCGGCCTGGGCCATGTCGGGCCTGCCGCCGCCCTTGCCGCCAACCTGAGTGGCCACATGGTTGACCAAGTCCCCAGCCTTGACCTTTTGCGTTAAGTCCGCGGTCACGCCAGCAATCAGGGTCACCTTGTCACCCTCCACGCTGGCCAGAACAATGGCTGCGGTTTTCAGAGCGTTCTTCAGCTTGTCCAGAGTTTCGCGCATGGAGGCCACGTCGGCGCCATCCATCGTTACAGCAAGAACCTTCACACCCGACACATCTTGCGCCTGGCTGGCAAGGTCATCACCAGCCGATGAGGCAAGCTTGGATTTCAGCCGCGCAATCTCTTTTTCCATCGCGCGAACGTTGTCCATGATCTGCGCCAAACGATGAGAGAGTTCCGATGCCGGGGCCTTGATCAAGCCCGCGACCTCCGACACCCTTGATTCAAGGGTCTGCATTAAAGCCAGGGCATTTTCGCCGGTCACCGCTTCAATGCGTCGAATGCCTGCCGCCACACCCGCTTCAACCGTGATCTTGAAAAGACCAATGTCACCGGTGCGGCTCACATGGGTGCCGCCGCAGAGTTCGCATGACGAACCGATGTCCAGCACACGCACCTGATCACCGTACTTTTCACCGAACAGCGCCATCGCGCCGTGGGCAATCGCATCATCAAAGGCCATCACCTGAGCCTTCGTGGCCTGATTCGCCAGAATTTCTGCGTTGACGATGGCCTCGATTCGACGAATCTCGTCATCGGTCACCGGCTGGTTATGGGAAAAATCGAAACGGGTTTTTTCTGCGTCAACCAATGAACCCTTTTGCTGGACATGGCTGCCCAACACTTCGCGAAGGGCCTTGTGAAGAAGATGGGTTGCCGAATGATTGCGCACCGTGTGGGCCCTGCGAGCCGTGTCGACCATCGCCTCAAGGCTTTGACCCACACGCAGTTCGCCCTGACTCACTGCCCCATGATGCCCAAACACCTCTGCCGAAATCTTCTGGGTGTCTTCCACCAGAAAACTGGCGTCCGATGAGCGCAAAAGCCCTGAGTCGCCCACCTGGCCACCGGATTCCGCATAAAAGGGCGTGGTGTCGAGCACCACAACACCTTGCTCTCCGGCGCGCAAGGCTTGAACCTGGGAGCCTTCCTTGTAGAGAGCCGTGATCTTGGCGGACTGGCTGAGTTGTTCGTAGCCCACAAAGGTCGTGGGCACGCCGTTGTATTCCAGGGTATCGGCCGCTTTGAATTTTCCTGCAGCACGGGCCTGCTCACGCTGACGGTTCATCGCAGCCTCAAAACCAGCCTCATCCACTTCCACTTCACGCTCACGGCAGACATCGGCAGTCAGGTCAAGAGGAAAGCCGAAGGTGTCATAAAGCGTGAAGGCCGTCTGACCGTCAAGCTTCGCACCTTTCGTGGTGAGTGCGGCCAGCGCGGTGTTCAGAATTCCCATGCCCTTTTCCAAGGTCTCACCAAAGCGCTCTTCCTCTTGTTTCAGAGTGGCTGCAACACGATCTTGCACCTTGGCCAGTTCAGGGTAAGCGGCGCCCATCTCGCTCACGAGATCGGCAACGAGCTTGTAAAAGAAGGGCTTGCTCTGGCCGAGCTTGTGGCCATGACGCAAGGCGCGCCGAATGATTCGGCGCAGCACATAGCCACGACCTTCGTTGCCGGGAATGACACCATCAACAATCAGAAAGCTGCAGGCACGGATGTGGTCGGCGATCACGCGCAGCGAGGGATTCGCAAGATCCTTGCAGCCGGTCTCGCGGGCCACGCCCTTGATCAGGTTTTGGAAGAGATCAATTTCATAGTTGCTGTGAACATGCTGAAGCACGGCCGCGATTCGCTCCAGACCCATGCCCGTGTCGACACAGGGCTTGGGCAAGGGCGTCATCTTGCCGGTCTCGTCACGCTCGAACTGCATGAACACCAGGTTCCAGATCTCAATGTAACGATCCCCGTCTTCCTCGGGGCTTCCCGGTGGGCCACCCCAGACGTCGGGACCATGGTCATAGAAAATTTCGCTGCAAGGCCCGCAAGGGCCGGTGTCCGCCATCTGCCAGAAATTGTCACTGGCGTATCGGGCACCTTTGTTGTCGCCGATTCGAATGATCCGCTCAAGGGGAACCTTGATTTCATTGGCCCAGATGCCGTGGGCTTCATCGTCTTCTTGGTAGACCGTGACCCAGAGCTTTTCGGGCGGAAGACGATAGACCTGGGTCAGCAGTTCCCAGGCAAAGTG
>JBBAQV010000130.1:0-2872 GCA_040400125.1 Burkholderiaceae bacterium | reverse complement strand
GACTGGACGGTGAAGGGGATTCATCAGCCGGTTCGTCTGGGTGGGCTGGCCTTTGGCCCGGTCCTTGAGGACCAATGGGGCCAGACTTCCCGTCGGATTGATTTTTTTGATGTGAAGGCCGATCTCGAGGCGCTGGCTGCTCCGCTGAAACTCACCACCCGCCGTTCAAACGATGCTCCTCCGTCGATGCATCCCGGTCGATCGGCCGAGGTTTTGCTTGAAGGTGAACCGATCGGCTGGATGGGCGAACTCCATCCCAAGCTGATTCAGGAGTTTGACCTTCCGGATGCGCCCATCTTATTTGAGCTTCTCGTCGACCCGCTTCAAATCCTGCCCATGCCTCGACCGGAGGAGGTCTCAAAGTTCCCCGGCGTTTCTCGTGACCTTGCCTTCATTTTCCCGTTAGAAACACCCGCTGGCCTGGTTTTGAACGCCTTTAAAAAGCTAAAAAGCCAATCAAAACAAGGTGGTTGGATCAAAAACATCACGTGTTTTGACGATTATCGAGGTAAGGGTTTGTCCGAAAAGGAGAAAAGCCTTGCCTTCCGGTTTATACTCGAGAATCCGGAGGCAACGCTGCAAGACTCGGACGTGGATGGCCTGATGGCAAGCATCGTCCAGTATGTCCAAACCGAATTTGCGGCAAGGCTTCGCCAATAACTGTCGTTCAACACATCAGGCTTTCACTTTGTCCACTTTGCTTGCCCACGCAGGTCTTCATCAGCAAGACGACACCCTGACCAAGGCCGAGCTCGCCGACCTGCTTTTTGAGGTGGTGGGTCTGAATAAGCGAGAAGCCAAAGAGGTCGTTGACATCTTTTTCGAAGAGATCCGCGAGACCCTCGTGGATGGTCGGATGGTCAAGCTCTCCGGTTTCGGGAATTTTCAGCTTCGCGACAAGCCGCAGCGCCCTGGACGCAATCCAAAAACCGGGGAATCCATTCCCATCGCCGCGCGCCGCGTGGTCACCTTTCATGCAAGCCAGAAGTTGAAGTCATTTGTTCAGGACCCAAGCAATCAGCCTCTGGATGCCTATGCTGATGACGACTCCTAGCCATGGATTCGCGTCTGCCCACCGTCACGCTGCCGACCATACCGGCCAAACGTTATTTCACCATCGGTGAGGTCAGCGAGCTCTGTGCGGTAAAGCCTCACGTTCTGCGTTACTGGGAACAGGAATTCACCCAGCTGCGACCCATGAAACGCCGTGGCAACCGGCGTTATTACCAGCACCACGAAGTGCTTTTGATTCGTAAGATTCGAGAGCTTCTTTACGACCAAGGATTCACCATTAGCGGTGCGCGCAATCAGCTTCATGACATGCGCGCAAGGAACGCGGATAGCGCCCAAGATGCCACTCTGATGTCGAGTGCCAATGGCCATTCAGTTCCCGCGGCAGCGCTTCTTGCGGCGCCTTCCTCGAAGGAGACCGTCGCAGGTGTGACGAATTCTTCGACCGAACCCATCGTCTCAGACATGGATTCGGATGAGCTTCGACGCTCTCTGACCGAACTCTTGGACCTCCTTCGCCGGCCCTCTGGGCGCTAGCCGCGATGCGCATGAGTCCACCAAGGGAGGGGCGGTGGATGGGATATAATTCAAGGCTTCGGTCGGGGCGTAGCGCAGCCTGGTAGCGCACTTGCATGGGGTGCAAGGGGTCGGATGTTCGAATCATCTCGCCCCGACCAATTCAACGATCTTGACGTGATCAATTCGTCAAGATTTTTTTGAGGATAAGACGGGGCCGCAAGGCCCTTTTTTTACTTCAGCACCCAAGGAGCCCGACGTGAACCTTCAGGAATGGATTGGTCGACACGAGACCCTGATTGATCAGGTGACCCCGGCACCGATTGCAGCTTTGTGTGCCACCCTGGATCGGCCCGTTGTTCGACCCGAACCTGGAACGCCGATTCCTGCCCCCTGGCATTGGCTTTATTTTCTGCCCATGGTTCCGCAGTCCGAGATTGGCCCGGATGGCCACGCCAAACGCGGCGGGTTTCTTCCGCCCGTGCCGCTTCCCCGACGAATGTGGGCTGGCAGTCAGATGACCTTTCATGAGCCCATCTTGGTGGGTGATCGGGTGACACGGACATCGACGATCGATGAGGTGACGGAGAAATCAGGTCGCACAGGGTCCTTGGTCTTTGTGAAGGTTCGTCACGAAATTCGGCGTAACGACCAATCGGCCGTTGCCCTCACGGAATTCCATGACATCGTGTATCGCGACGCGCCCGCACCCGGGTCTGCCGCACCGACACCGGAGGTAGCGCCTGCCAACGCGGTCTGGAGCAAACGCTGGACACCGGACGACGTTTTACTGTTTCGATATTCAGCACTGACGTTCAATGGTCATCGAATTCATTACGATCGACGTTATGTGACCGAGGTCGAAGGTTATCCGGGTCTGATTGTGCATGGACCGCTGATCGCCACCCTGTTGCTTGACCTTGTGCGTGACCATCAGCCCCATCGGCGGGTGGTTCAGTTTTCGTTCAAGGCGATTCGTCCCACCTTTGATCTTCATCATTTCGAAGTCTGTGGTGAACCGGATGCCGATGGCTCAACCGTTCGACTCTGGGCCAAAGACCACCAGGGTTTTCTCACGATGTCGGCATCGGCCTTACTCGAATGAGATTTCCCTTCACCCGACGCTTCCGCGGACGTACTCGCTGGATGGTTTGGCTCCTTCCGCTTGGTCTTGCGGGATGCAGCAGTCTTGATGTCTTGAATCTTCTGACCGGGGAACCTGAATCCAAAGCCCTGACGCTGTCTTATGGCCCAAGCATTCGGCAGTCGATCGATGTCTATCTGCCCAATGCAGCGGCCCCCGCTGATGCCTCGGTGACCTTACGGGTCGAGTCTCAGCTGCAGG
>JBBAQV010000129.1:0-2893 GCA_040400125.1 Burkholderiaceae bacterium | reverse complement strand
CCACATGGTGGATTACCTGGATTCAGTCTCTCTACATGACCTGGTGGAAGAGCAGCGCACCAAGCGTGGTGGCGCGTCAGAGTCTGTGGCCGTGCGCCGTCATGTCATGTTCCAAGAGCCCCGTTCGGTCTCGGATTCACCCGTTGCCTAAGGCCCCAAGCACAATGAAAAAACCTGTTTACCTTGATTACTCGTCCACCACGCCGGTGGACCCTCGCGTGGTTGACGCGATGATCCCTTTTCTGCGTGAAGACTTTGGTAACCCTGCTTCCCGAAGCCATGCCTACGGCTGGAAGGCGGAAGAGGCCGTGGAAGACGCCCGCGCCAATGTGGCCGCATTGGTGAACTGTGACCCCAAAGAAATTGTCTGGACGTCCGGCGCAACCGAATCCATCAACCTGGCGGTGAAGGGTGCGGCGCACTTTTACAAAGACAAGGGCAAGCATCTGATCACCGTGCGCACAGAACACAAGGCCACGCTCGACACCTGTCGTGAACTGGAACGCGAAGGCTTTGAGGTGACTTATCTTGAGGTCAAAGAAAATGGCCTGATCGACTGGGACACTTTTGTGGCGGCGGTTCGCCCGGACACCGTGGTGGTGTCGGTGATGTTTGTGAATAACGAAATTGGCGTGATTCAAGACATTCCGCGCATTGGTGAATTCTGTCGCGAGAAGGGCATTATTTTTCATGTGGACGCTGCCCAGGCCACGGGCAAGGTGGTGATTGACCTGGCGGCCCTGAAGGTGGACCTGATGTCCTTTTCAGCCCACAAAACCTATGGCCCGAAAGGCATTGGTGCCCTTTATGTTCGACGCAAGCCCCGCGTGCGCATTGAGGCACAGATCCATGGTGGCGGCCACGAGCGCGGCATGCGTGCGGGCACACTGCCCACCCACCAAATTGTGGGCATGGGTGAAGCCTTCCGTTTGGCCAAGCTTGAAATGGCCACTGAAAATGAACGCATTCGTGCCCTGCGGGACCGTTTGTGGAAAGGCCTTTCGGAAATGGAAGCAGTCTTTCTGAATGGCGACATGGACCACCGCGTTCCCCACAACCTGAACATCAGTTTTAACTTTGTGGAAGGTGAGTCGCTGCTGATGGGCATCAAAGATGTGGCGGTGTCTTCCGGTTCGGCCTGTACATCGGCAAGCCTTGAGCCTTCCTACGTGCTTCGGGCCTTGGGCCGTTCGGACGAACTTGCCCATTCGTCGATTCGTTTTTCAGTGGGTCGTTTCACCACCGAGGCGGACATTGACTTCACCGTGGCGCTTTTGAAAGAAAAAGTCGCCAAGCTGCGTGAGATGTCACCCCTGTGGGAGATGTTCAACGAAGGCATTGATCTCAACACCGTGCAGTGGGCTGCACACTAGGAGCAACAACATGGCATACAGCGAAAAAGTGATTGACCATTACGAGCATCCACGCAATGTGGGCGCCTTTGACAAATCGGACGACTCCGTGGGCACCGGCATGGTGGGCGCGCCGGCCTGTGGCGACGTGATGAAGCTGCAGATCAAGGTTAACGAACAAGGCATTATTGAAGACGCCAAGTTCAAGACTTATGGCTGTGGATCGGCCATTGCCTCGTCGTCTCTGGTGACCGAATGGGTGAAGGGCAAGACCCTTGATCAGGCACTCACCATTAAAAACACCCAGATCGCTGAAGAGCTGGCCCTGCCGCCCGTTAAAATTCACTGCTCGATTCTTGCCGAAGACGCCATCAAGGCGGCGATCGAAGACTATCAAAACAAGCACAAGGCGAACTGATTCATGGCAGTCACACTGACTGAAAAAGCAGCCCAGCATGTTTCGCAGTTCATTGCGAAGCGTGGCAAGGGCCTTGGCGTGCGGCTTGGGGTGAAAACCACAGGCTGCTCGGGCCTGGCCTATAAGCTTGAGTTCGTTGACACCGCGGCAGCCGAAGACGCTGTGTTTGAAAGCCATGGGGTCACGGTGGTGGTGGACCCGAAGAGCCTTCCTTACATTGACGGCACCGAACTTGATTTCGCGCGTGAAGGTCTGAACGAGGGGTTCAAGTTCAACAACCCCAATGTGAAGAGCGAATGCGGCTGCGGCGAATCCTTTAAGGTCTGATCAGGTCATGGCTGAGGCGAGCTCCATGGCGTCTTTCGCCTCGCGGGATTATTTCTCTCTCTTTGGTCTTCCCGTGCGCTTTGCCATTGACCTGGCGGCGCTGGAATCGGCCTGGCGTGCGGTTCAAGGTGCGGTGCACCCCGACAAATTTGTGGCTGCGAACGACGCCCAAAAGCTGCTGGCCCTGCAGATGTCAACCCAGATCAACGAAGCCCACAAGACCCTTAAAAACCCAATCTTGCGGGCAAGCTACATCTGCAAGCTTCATGGTGTGGCCATCGACCCAGAACGCAACACGGCCATGCCTGCAGATTTTCTGGTGCAACAGATGGAATGGCGCGAATCTCTTGAAGACGCGGCCCAGGCCGGCAATCTGGAAGCCATGGCTGAACTTGGCCTTGAGGTGGCTGGCGCCGTGGCGGAATCCGAGGTGCTGATCGAACATCTGTTGGATCAGCCCACACCCGACCTCACGCGTGCATCGGATGAGATTCGGCGTTTAATGTTTCTTACCAAGTTCAGCGAACAGGTTCGCAGCGAACAGAAAAGGTTGTCGGATGGCGCTTTTACAAATCGCTGAGCCAGGTCAGGCCACCGAACCGCATCAACGCCGCATTGCGGTGGGCATTGATCTTGGCACCACCTATTCCCTGGTGGCCGCCGTCAAAAGTGGCAGCGCCGAGGTTCTTGCCGACGCAGACGGCAGCATGCTGCTGCCCTCGGTGGTGCGTTACGGGGCGGATGGCGTGCTGGCCGTGGGCAATAAGGCGATGGAGGCTGCAGCCGAAGATCCCGA
>JBBAQV010000128.1:0-2900 GCA_040400125.1 Burkholderiaceae bacterium | reverse complement strand
CTCGCCGGCGTGCCAAACGGTCGGTCGCCTTCCAGATGGCATAAAACCCAAGTGCTAATGTCGCCGCCGTGGGCACCCTTGCCAGGTCATCCATCAGTTCCGGGGTCAGGGGAAAGCCCGCCAGCCCGGCGAGCTGGCCCAATGGCCAGACCACCAGCGCTTGGAGCGCCGCCCAAACGACCGACAGTTCAGGCCAGACGACACTGCCGATCGAATTAAAAAAGGAGAAGTGCAGCTGCCCGGCAATCAGATCCTCATAGGCCGAGCGCATCAGAGCGATGGCGACAAGGTCGTCACCCCGCCATGCCTCACGGGTGAAGAGGCCATGCCCGATATAGAGAACCAAAAGCCCTGCAATGGCCCAGCGCGGAAGCCTGCTCGCCGCACTGGCTGCGAGCCCGGGCAGGGGGGCTGCCGAGCCGGCTCGAGAAAAAGAAAAGGCAGCCTGAGAGCTGCCTTTGCTGGGCGTTGCCATGGCTTTGAGGGTTTCTTTAGGCCTTGGCGGTGCTCTTTCCGGTCTTCGCACCGAATTTCTGGCGGAACTTTTCGACACGGCCTGCGGTGTCCACCAGTTTCTGCTTGCCCGTGAAAAAGGGATGCGACTCTGAACTGGTGTCGAGCTTATAGAGCGGATACTCTTTGCCGTCAGTCCATTTCACGGTTTCTTTGGTCTGCACCGTGGAGCGGGTGATGAATTTGAAGTCGTTCGACAGGTCGAGGAACACGACTTCGCGGTAGTTGGGGTGAATGCCTTCTTTCATGGGTCTTTTCCTTATGAGCCGGTCGCCGGCGCTGCCGAGTTGCAGCGCTACGTGCCTAAACCTTTGAATTATAACAAAAAATTACCGCTTCATCATGTCGAAGAATTCGGCGTTGTTCTTGGTCTGCTTCATTTTGTCGAGCAGGAATTCCATGGCCTGCAGCTCGTCCATGTCGTGGAGCAGCTTGCGCAGAATCCAGATCTTTTGCAGAACATCGGGCTTGATGAGGAGCTCCTCGCGACGGGTCCCTGACGGATTGATGTTGATGGCAGGGTAGACCCGTTTTTCGGCAAGACGACGAGCAAGATGCACCTCCATGTTGCCGGTGCCTTTGAACTCCTCGTAGATCACTTCATCCATGCGGCTGCCGGTGTCGGTGAGTGCGGTCGCGATAATCGTGAGTGATCCACCTTCTTCAATATTTCTTGCAGCACCGAAAAAGCGTTTGGGACGGTGCAGCGCGTTGGCATCCACACCCCCGGTGAGCACCTTGCCCGAGGTTGGGACTACGGTGTTGTAAGCACGCGCCAGTCGGGTGATGGAATCCAGAAGGATCACAACATCTTTTTTGTGCTCCACCAGGCGCTTGGCTTTTTCAATCACCATCTCGGCGACTTGCACGTGCCGGGTGGCCGGCTCATCGAAGGTGGATGCCACCACTTCGCCACGCACCGAACGCTGCATCTCGGTGACCTCTTCGGGGCGCTCATCAATGAGAAGAACAATCAGCACCACTTCAGGGTGGTTGGTCGTGATCGCGTGGGCAATGTGCTGCATCATCACCGTCTTACCGCTCTTGGGCGAGGCCACCAGCAAACCACGTTGGCCCTTACCGATGGGGGCAATCATGTCGATCACACGCCCAGTAATGTTTTCTTCACCCTTCATGTCGCGCTCAAGCTTGAGCGGTTCGTCAGGAAAGAGAGGAGTGAGGTTCTCAAAGAGAATCTTATTTTTCGAGGCCTCGGGGCTTTGCCCATTGATCTTGTCGACCTTCACCAGAGCAAAGTAGCGCTCTCCCTCTTTGGGGGTGCGGACCTCGCCTTCAACCGAGTCGCCGGTGTGAAGGTTGAAGCGTCGAATCTGGGAAGGCGAAAGATAGATGTCGTCGGTGCTCGCTAGGTAAGAGGATTCCGGCGAGCGAAGAAATCCAAAGCCGTCGGGCAGGACTTCTAAAACGCCATCACCGAAGATTTGTTCGCCAAGTTTCGCCTTCTTTTTTAGGATGGCGAACATGAGCTCTTGCTTGCGCAGGCGGCTTGCGTTGTCGATCTCAAGGCTCATGGCGAGCTCGACCAGTGGGGTGACGTGAAGTGCTTTTAGTTCAGAAAGATGCATGGATGGTCAGAGACAGTGTTGTGATGAATGGGGCCATGTTGCACTGGCGAATAGGGGTTCAATGGGTTTGGGTTGGAAGCGACCGGCTTCGGCCGCCTGAAGAATCTGGGCGAAGTGGCATGGCGCACTTCGCCTGAGGTCTTGCTTTATGTGACGTGGTCTCGGTTTTGGAAGGCCGTCAATTAAAGGTTGCTATCGATCCAAGCGGTCAGCTGAGACTTCGCGCTGGCGCCAACTTTCTGAGCCACCACGGCACCGTTTTTAAACAGCATCAGCGTGGGAATGCCACGAATGCCGTGCTTGGCTGGAATGGCGGCATTTTCATCCACATTGAGCTTGGCCACTTTGAGCTTGCCTTGGTATTCGCCGGCGATCTCCTCGACAATGGGGCCGATCATCTTGCAGGGTCCGCACCATTCAGCCCAGAAATCAACGAGGACGGGCAGGTCGGATTTAAGGACATCGGCTTCAAAGGATGCGTCGGAAACGGCTTGGACTGATTGGCTCATGGTTTCTTGAGTAACGAAGGGTCAGAATGGGGAAATCAAAGGGGAAGGGTCTTGAAAGAATGTCGACAATTTTCGGTCGGGCTCAGGTGCTGAGCGACACTGGGTGTCAGATACCGGTAACCCAATAGAGAAAAGATAGCATAAATCTCGTGAACCCCCAATCTTTTTCAGCCAGTGGCCATGTTTCTCAGCCTGTCCCCTCGGTGGAGAGCCTCCTTCGCGAGGTTGCCGAGGCGCTGGCCCGCCTTCCTGAAACGGGGCCCCGTCCTGCCCTGATCGTTGACTCGCCCCT
>JBBAQV010000127.1:0-2921 GCA_040400125.1 Burkholderiaceae bacterium | reverse complement strand
GCAATCACTGAGGCGTCCGAGGGCGCTTCAAGAACGTCGGCAATCAGATTGCCCACCAGGGTCATCTCTTCGGGGCCAAAGCCACGGGTGGTGCAGGCGGGTGTGCCCAAACGAATGCCACTGGTGACCATCGCCTTTTCAGGATCATTCGGGATGGCGTTTTTGTTGACGGTGATGTGCGCTTCGCCAAGCGCGGCTTCCGCGACCTTACCCGTGATGGATTTGGCGCGAAGGTCGACCAGCATCACATGGCTTTCCGTACGGCCCGAAACAATTCGCAGGCCACGAGCCACCAGCGCATTCGAAAGCGCCGTGGCGTTATCAAGAATCTTTTGTGAATAGACCTTGAATTCGGGTTGAAGAGCTTCACCGAAAGCCACCGCCTTCGCGGCAATCACATGCATGAGAGGGCCACCCTGAAGGCCGGGAAAGACAGCGCTATTGATGGCTTTTTCATGTTCGGACTTCATCAGGATGATTCCGCCACGCGGCCCACGCAGGCTTTTGTGAGTGGTTGAGGTCACCACATCCGCATGCGGCACAGGGCTTGGGTAAACACCGCCAGCAATCAGGCCCGAATAATGAGCCATGTCCACCATAAAGATGGCGCCGATCTCTTTGGCAACCTTGGCAAAACGGGCCCAGTCTGTTTTCAGGGCATAGGCCGAGGCCCCGGCAATCAGAAGCTTGGGCTTGTGCTCGCGCGCAAGGGCTTCCATCCGGTCGTAATCAATCTCTTCCTTGCTGTTTAGACCGTAGGCCACCACATTGAACCACTTGCCCGACATGTTCAACGGCATGCCGTGGGTGAGGTGTCCGCCTTCTGCCAAGGACAGGCCCATGATGGTGTCGCCAGGCTTCAAGAATGCAAGGAACACCGCCTGGTTGGCCTGAGCACCCGAGTGGGGCTGCACATTGGCTGCATCCGCACCGTAGAGTTTTTTCAGGCGATCAATCGCCAGCTGCTCAACCACATCGACATGCTCGCAGCCCCCGTAATAGCGCTTGCCGGGATAGCCTTCAGCGTATTTATTCGTCAGCTGTGAGCCTTGGGCGGCCATGACGGCGGGGCTTGCATAATTTTCGGAAGCGATCAGTTCGATATGAGCTTCCTGACGCTTGTTTTCCGCTTCAATCGCCGCAGCAACATCGGGATCAATCTGTGAAAGAGGGGTGTGGCGATCAAACATAAGCATTCCTATTGAAAGAAGATGAAGACGATGTGGCCAGAAGGCACCACTGGAACCAGAGCACACCAAAAATTAGGTGAGCCACCAAAAGATGAACGGGCTGGGCCACCGCGGGAAACCCAAGATGATTCAACGCCCCGCCCAAGAGCATTTCAAACACGATCAAGCCCACCAGTGCGTAAGAGGCAAGGCCTGCTGCCGTTTTGCGCCAAGGGCTTTTCATAATCTTATAAATCAGAAAGAGGGCAAGGCCCAGCACCACCCATGAGAACGAACGGTGGACATAGAAAATGGCGGGCACATGTTCCAGCCAGTCATGGCGGGAGGCGTCCGTGACATTGCGGCTAATCCAGTCAACGCTTTCACGGATCTGCAGGCCCGAGATCACCTGAAAAACCAAGGCCGCCAGGGTGAGCAAAATGATGTGTCGAAACCAATCCGGCAAGGCGCCCTGAAGACTTGCCGAAAAATGGTCACGCGCTGCGCGAGTGGTGGCGTAGATCAAGGCCATCTGAACCAGAAAGGCCCCCGTCATGTGAAGAGAGATCATCACGGGCTTAAGATTTGTCGACACCACCTTCGAGCCAAGCCATGCATTAAAAAGTACGGCCAGCAAGGCAATCACGGCCGCATAAAACACCGGTGGGTCTTTCTGGCGAAACTTTGCTGCGACAAACACAAACGCAAGAATGATCAAGCCGATGCTGGCCCCGACAAGACGGTTCACATATTCGATCCAGGTCTTGGTGGCATCAAATGGGGCGGTGTCATAGCCGCGGTCGGCGTACTTGATGCGCCAATCCGCGGGAAGCTGAGATTCATGGGTTGGCGGAATCCACTGGCCAAAACAAAGCGGCCAGTCGGGGCAGCCCATGCCGGCGCCGGTGGCGCGAACCGTGCCGCCCACAAGAATCAGAAAATAAACAGCGATGATGGCGATCAGGCCAACCCGGCGAACCCAGCGGTCGTTCAAGGCTTCACTCATTGAATGGACACCCTCGCGAATTTTCGTTTGCCCACCTGAACCACATAGGTTCCGGCACCCAGTTGAAGCTGTCGATCAGAGACTTTGTCACCATCAATTCGCACACCCCCTTGCTCCAGGTTGCGAATCGCTTCGGCCGAGGAGGGCGCAAGACCCGCTTGTTTCAAGACGGCCACAATGCCAAGGGGTGCGTCCGTCAGACTGACCTCAGGAATATCGTCCGGGATGGCGCCTTGTTTGAATCGCGCCTCAAAGGCCTCAAGAGCCTGCTGGGCTGCCGCAGCGCTGTGAAAGCGTGCAACGATTTCCATGGCCAGGTCAACCTTAACGTCGCGCGGGTTTCGACCCGCCGCAACTTCCGCCTGAAGCGCCTTGACCTGCGACATTGGACGAAACGAGAGAAGCTCGAAGTAGCGCCACATCAGTTCGTCGGAAATGGACATCATCTTGCCGAAGATTTCATTGGCAGGTTCCGTGATACCAATGATGTTGCCCTTGCTCTTGGACATCTTTTCAACGCCGTCCAAGCCTTCCAGAAGCGGCATGGTCAGAATGCACTGAGGCGCCTGGCCGAACTCCCGCTGAAGCTCGCGGCCCATCAGAAGATTAAATTTCTGGTCGGTACCGCCCAGTTCCAGATCGGCCTTCAGTGCCACGGAGTCGTAGCCCTGCACCAATGGGTAAAGAAACTCGTGAACCGAAATGGGAATGCCGCCTTTGTAACGCTTGGTGAAGTCGTCGCGTTC
>JBBAQV010000126.1:0-2925 GCA_040400125.1 Burkholderiaceae bacterium | reverse complement strand
CTTGAAGATCAGTCTCTTGGGCTTTCAGTTCCTGAACACAAACCACATCAGCATGCTGGCGGCCAAGCCATTGCATGGCTCCCTTGGTTGCCGCAGAACGAATGCCATTCAGATTGAGCGAGATAATGCGCAAAGTTTGAGCTCCCAAAAGCGGTATATTTCGGTCTATGAATTCGCACCATTCTAGCCATCAAGAGCCCATTGACCAGGCGTTCATTCGGTTTGCGATTGACTCGGGGGTGCTTCGTTTTGGCCGGTTCATGACCAAGGCAGGTCGAGAATCACCGTATTTTTTTAATGCCGGCCTCTTCCATCATGGCGGCATGCTGGGCACTCTGGCGCACTATTACGCCAAAACCTTTTTGGCTGCTGAATTTGATGGCCGCTTAAAGGCCGACATGCTCTATGGCCCAGCCTACAAAGGCATTACGCTGGCCAGCGCAACGGCAGTCGCCTTGGCGCAGCAGGGCCGCGACATTGGTTTTGCCTACAATCGAAAAGAAGCGAAAGATCACGGTGAGGGCGGGCTGGTGGTGGGCGCTGAGCTCAAAGGTCGGGTATTGATTGTGGATGACGTGATCTCTGCCGGAACCTCCGTGCGTGAGTCGGTTGAGATTATTCGAGCCCTCGGGGCGAGACCGTCCGGTGTCCTGATTGCTCTGGACCGCATGGAGCGAGGTGGAACAGCCGCTGAGCCCACTCCCCATTCGGCCGTGCAAGAGGTGGAAGACCGCTTTGGCATCCCGGTCATTGCCATCGCAACCCTTGAGGGGCTGCTCACCTTCCTGAAAGAAAGTGATCACCCCGAGCTCTCGCAGCATCAAGAGGCCGTGAAGTCCTATCGTGACCAGTGGGGTGTGAGCCCCAATCGCTAAAAACGGATTCACGCGCGTGAGAGCGGAATCAAAAGCGTCTTGGCAAGAAAAGCCTCTGCATTGACGCTCTAGGTTGAGAGATCTAAACTAGGCACTACTCTTCGTTCGTCTTCTCGAGCGCATCCAGGTCTTGGGGGGCTTTATGAAATTTCGTTCCTGTCATTCATCATTCAAGCGCTCGGTGCTCTCGGTGGCACTGCTTCAGCTTTTTGCCGCGCCCTTGGTCCACGCCCAGTCGGAAATTTCCCCGGAATATCGCTGGTGGGCCACACAGGTGAAGTCCAACAGTTTTCATGGTGGCTCCTACCAAGATCTTGACAGCGTTACAACCTCCGCTCTTGGAAATGGCGTCACGATCGCGGTGGTGGACACAGGCGTATCCAGGCACAGCGAGTATTCAGATCGGCTTCTCTCTGGCTACAGCGACTGGGGTGGTGATGGAACTGCAGATGGCAACGGCCATGGAACCCATGTGGCAGGAATTGCCGCCGCTGGTTTAAATGGTTTTGGAATTGCAGGCATTGCACCCGAAGCCTCGATTCTTCCGGTGAAGGTTCTCTCGGATCGAGGTAGTGGCAGCGGTACAACCTTGTATCGGGGTGTGAATTGGGCAGTGAACAATCATGTCCTGCCCACTGCTGGAACGCCCACCCATCGAACAATCTTCAGCATGAGCCTCGGATCCAGCAAGGCCTTTGGGCTGGATTCGTTGCGTCTGATTAAAAATTCAGGCTCGATTGCGGTGATTGCAGCAGGCAACAGTGGTGGCTCGAACCCAATTTATCCGGCAGCCTATGCGACGGAGGCCTCAGTCGCGGGGTCAATCCTGGTGGTCGGTGCTGTTGACTCTTCGGGCCGCATCACCTCTTGGTCGAATCGAGCAGGCTCGGCTTCTCGTTATTACCTGGTTGCCCCAGGTGCAAATATTGACTCAACCAATGGAACGTCGTCTTATAAGACATTAAGCGGCACATCCATGGCCACGCCGATGGCCAGCGGAGGCGCGGCGCTGGTATGGGGTGCATGGCCTTACCTTCAGCCTGCCCAGGTGATTAATTCCTTGCTCTGGTCCGCCACGGATCTGGGGACAAAAGGTGTGGATACCACCTATGGCTGGGGTCTTCTTAACCTTGAGGCGGCGATGTCGCCGATTGGCCAATCCTGCGTGCCAACCCCAACAAACTCCTGCGTAACTCAGACCGTTGCGCCCACCCCATCAACGCCCACCGTCACCCCTCAGCCTGTCGCCGCACCCAAGAGGCGGTTCTTTCGGCGGTCTCTCGCTCAATCCTTCAGCGCCCCGGCTGCGTCGGGTCTTGCAACACTTGAGGCCAATGGACGGGTGATCGGTTATGACAGCCTGGGCCGTCACTTTGACTTTCCTGTTGCTGCGCTCATCAGCCCCGCCGGCCTGGTCCGGCCGGCCCATGTCCTTGATCAGTGGCTCTTGGATGCTGAGCCTCTCGCTCCTGTTCGAGGTGCAATGAATGCCAAAGTGTCGCTGCAAGGCAGTGAGGCTCGAGGCCTTACTGGTTTTGCAATGACTCAGATGCTACCCGGAGAAGCCTCGCTTCATATGTTCCGAGGCCAGAGTGTCCTTCCCTTTGGGCCCAGCCATCGCCAGCCCAGCTCGAACGCGTTTGTCGGCAATGACAACATGAAGATTCCCCACCTTGGGTTGCTCGAAGACCCGGTGGGTATCAGTTACGGACAACAGTTTCGCCAGGGTGCGGTGACGACTCAGTTTGGTTTTGTCTCGGGGTTCGCTTCTCGCGCGATGAATGAGCTCAGCATCGTCGACCCTGTGATGTCGAAGAGCTTTACAAGTGTTGCGCTTGGCGAAGTTACATTCAATCGATCGGGCTTTGGGCTGACCATGACCGCAGGATTGATGAATGAGGCAGGTAGTTTTCTTGGCGCTTCAACGGCTCTAGAAAATACCTCCGGGGTTTCGAGTTTTGTAAGCCTTGCCACAAGCTATGACATGGGTCATGGCCTCACGCTCATGGTAAGCACTACTTTTGGACGCAGCGACGGACGAATGGATTCT
>JBBAQV010000125.1:0-2947 GCA_040400125.1 Burkholderiaceae bacterium | reverse complement strand
CCCTGGCGACACACCAGTCGGTTAGGGCCTGCGGAGATAGGCCGATCAGATTCACGTGCGGTTACCGGCCGTAGATCGACATGCCAGGGAAAAAGAAGGCGATTTCCTGGGCAGCGGTTTCAGGTGCGTCCGAGCCGTGCACCGCATTGGCGTCGATGCTGTCGGCAAAATCAGCGCGAATGGTTCCGGGGGCGGCTTTCTTGGGGTCCGTGGCGCCCATGAGGTCACGATTTTTCGCAATCGCGCCCTCGCCCTCCAGGGCCTGAATCATGACCGGGCCAGAGATCATGAAGTCAACAAGATCTTTAAAGAAGGGGCGCTCACGGTGCACGGCATAAAAGGCTTCGGCTTCACCACGAGAAAGGTGTTTCATTCGCGCAGCAACCACTTTCAGGCCAGCCTTTTCAAACCGCGAGTAGATTTCCCCGATCACGTTTTTCGCAACGGCGTCGGGTTTGATGATCGAGAGGGTGCGTTCAATAGCCATGTTGGTAAATTCCGAGTTGGTCAAAGGGTTTTGTCTAACCTGACACCGATCAACCTTAGAGTAAGGCGACTGGCAGCCGGGAACCTTTCCCGACTTGATTTGTCAAGTAAACCTGCGATTATACGTGCTGACGTCCGCCCGCAAGGCATATCGCCCCGGGATCTCGTCAGAAATCATGAAGGAGCAAAACACATGATTCCTAGCCTGAATAACAGTGCCTCGCTGCCCCGCGGCGAGGCCTCCCTAGCCCGCAATCGGGTTCTTCGGAACACCTATTGGCTGCTGTCGGCCTCCATGATTCCCACGGTGCTCGGCGCCTGGGTGGGCATGCAGCTTGGGTTCTCCTGGTTTGCTGCCAGCCCCTTCATCGGCGTTCTGCTCTTTTTGGGCATCGCCTTTGGTTTTTTCTATGCCATCGAGCGCACCAAGCACAGCGTCACTGGCGTCTACCTTTTGCTGGGCTTCACCTTTTTCATGGGGCTGATGCTGTCACGCCTGATCGGGATCGCGGTTGGATTGTCGAACGGGCCTCAGCTGATTGGCGTGGCTGCTGCAGGCACCGGTGCGGTCTTCTTCGCCATGGCCACGGTCGCCAGCACCACCAAGCGTGACCTGTCGAACATGGGCAAGTTCCTGATGATTGGCGTGATCATGCTCATCGTGGCGTCCATTGCGAACATCTGGCTGCAGATGCCTGCCCTGATGCTGACCCTCTCCGCCTTGGCGGTTGGAATCTTCTCGGCCTTCTTGCTCTATGACCTGAACCGCATCATGACGGGCGGTGAGACCAACTACATCTCGGCAACGCTTGCGGTTTACCTCAGTATCTACAACATCTTCAGTAACCTGCTTGTGCTGCTGATGTCGCTGTTTGGCGGCAACCGAGAGTAACGCGCCTTAATTTCCGTCAAGGACAGTCCGTCTTGAGGGTGCGTGACTTTTAACAAGCGGTTTCAATCGGCCGGCCTGATTCACCGTCAGGTCGGCTTTTTTATGCCTCGCGTATTTGCTCGCTTCCCTGTTCAGCGGCTTCCACGCGATCAAAGACGGCAATCGACTCCACATGGGCCGTCTGAGGAAACATATTGATCACGCCAGCTTTGGATAGCCTCCATCCCCCCTGGTGAACCAATAGGCCTGCATCGCGCGCAAGGGTTGCAGGATTGCACGAGACATAGACCAATCGACTTGGCAGCTGTCGAACAAGGTCACCGCCCGCCTGATGCATCTGCACCATCGCCTGACACAGAGCCTGGGCACCCTCTCGGGGTGGGTCCACAAGCACTCGATCGAAGTGTCCAAGATCGGTAAGCCATTGGCTTGTCACCTCAAAAAGGTTCAAACAGCCGAACTCGACCCGATCACTCAGCCCATGCAACTCGGCATTCCGTTGGGCACGATCGGTCAGCGTTTTAGAACCCTCGAGGCCAACCACCTTGCCAGCCTTTCGGGCCAGGGCCAAGGTGAAGTTCCCCAGGCCACAAAAGAAATCGGCCACACGGTCAGTGGGCTGAGGGTCCAACAGATCAATAGCCCGCTTCACCATCACCTGGTTAATGCCCGGGTTCACCTGTGTGAAGTCAACGGGTGAGAAAGGCATACGAAGATTGAATTCGGGAAGGTGATAGGCAAGCGCCGGCGCATCGGGCGGATAAAAAAGCTTGGCGGTGGTGGGGCCGGCCGGCTGAAGCCAGAACTGAATTTTCCAAGTGTCTGCGAACTGACGAAGTATCTCTTCGTCTTGGCTGCTCAATGGATCCAGAATTCTTAAGACCCAGGCGATGACCGGGTGCTCCCTTGCCTCTTGAAGACCACCGTCGCCAGGACTAACCTCACCCACCGCGAGTTCCGCCTGAGGAAGCCGCTGAGCGATGGAGAGCGAGCCGATGCAGTCGCGCAATGCAGGCAGCATTTCGGACACTCGTGGGGGCAGAATCTCGCAGGAATCCATGACCGCAACAAAACTGCTCTTGCGTTCATGAAAGCCCAAAAGCATGCCGCCTTTTTTCGCGACATACCTTGCCGTTAAGCGGGCTTTGGTTCGATAACCCCAAGGGGATCCATCGAGCGGCGCAAGCATCTGCTGAGGCTTCAGCTTGGCCAAATGCCAGAAGTGGTCTTCCAAAACACGTTGCTTGATGGCCAGTTGGGATGAGGGTTCGACATGCTGCATGGCGCAGCCACCGCAGACACCGTAATGTCGGCAACGCGGCGGGCAGCGCTGAGCGCTCTGGCGATGCCAGGCCACGGCCTGCCCCTTGGAGTAGCTTGGTTTATTGCGGGTGATGGCCACATCGACGACCTCACCAAGAAGCGCGTTTTCAATAAATACGACCTTGCCCTCATGGCGGGCAAGCCCCTGCGCTTCAAGGTCGACCGATTCGACCACCAAACGAGAAATAAAAGTCATGCTGCGGACGTTAACGCGGGAGCGGCGTCCAGGTAACGCCTCCAGTGCTC
>JBBAQV010000124.1:0-3029 GCA_040400125.1 Burkholderiaceae bacterium | reverse complement strand
CGCCTCTGAGAGGTTGCTGGGAAGCTGGGCGTCTTCCCGATAGATGCGTGTATCTATCGAAAGCTGGCCTCTCGGAAGTCTGAGCTGAAGCTCAGCGCGACCGCTCGTTTGCTCAGAGGCACTGAAGTCTCGATCGCCATCGCTTTCGGCGGAAAGCCCCGAGATGGACCCCGACCACGGCCCCTCATCAAAGCCAAGATAGACATCCGCGCTTCGTGTGCCGAAGGACCCAACGCTGAGCCCAATTTCACGTGCCGGACCGCGGCGGGTAATGATGTTGACCACCCCACCCTGCGCACGGTCTCCGTAGAGCACGCCACCATTCGCTTTGCGCACTTCGATACGCTCGATGCTTGAAATGGGCGTCTGCACGAACCGAAGGCTTGAGCTGTCTGCCGTATTCAGACGCTGTCCATCGATCAAAACCAAGACATTCTGCGATCCGGCCTCGCCAAAAAACCCAATGTCCAGGGAGGCGTCGACCCCAAGCCTGCCATAGAGACGATTCACCGAAACACCCGCTACCGATTCAAGAAACTCGACAATATTGGTCGCACCCGAGGCCTGGATTTTCTCGCGGTCGATCATGTCCACCACGGCCGAGGCCGAACTGCGGGGCTCCTCATAGCGACTGGCCGTGACCACCACCGAATCAAGACTGGCCAGCGTCGACCCGGACACCGATGGCTGTGCCTGAGCCAGTGGCGACATCATGGTGATGGGTGTTAGACAGGCATACAAAAGAAGCGCCAAAGAACTTGGCGCTGAGATCAAGCGAGATGTCATTGTGTTAAACCTTCCCAGCCGTCCAACCCTCGAGACGACCAACGAATGTTGACGCCAACGGCCGGTATCCAGACTTCGGGCGTGGCCACCGCAAAAGACGGCCGTCGTGCATTGCCTTCCCAGAGACGAAACACATCCCCAGTGACTGGCCAAGCCTTGCAGGCTGGGCGTCATGAACGACATCACCCGTTACTGTTTCGAGGAAAGTGCTGGATTCTCACCAGCTTCCCGTTCAACCCACGGTCTGTGGGCACCAGTTGACGGTGTTTGAATAATTTCAAACGGGTTTCAGTGTAACTTCAAATTGACAGTCAGACCTTGAACTGGATCAATCACGCCAATCAATTCCTGAGCGGGCCGCTCTAAAATAGTGCTATGACCCATCCCAACCCAGTGTCGTCAGTGGCCGAGGCTCGGCTTCCACCCCCGCAGCGGCCCATCGGCCCATGGCGTGTTTTTCCTGTGGGCCTTGGCTGCATGAATTTCAGTCATGGCTATGGGCCCGCGATCGATGATCATGCGGCGACACAAGTCATTCACCGGGCCTTTGACCTTGGGGTGAATTTCTTTGACACTGCGGCCCTTTACGGCGCAGGCCTTAATGAAATCCTTGTCGGCAAGGCCGTTCAAAGGTTTCGAAGTGAAATCGTTCTCTGCACCAAGGGCGGCATGTCCGTCGAGACGGACCCCTCGAAACCCCAACGCCGTATTGACAGCCGCCCCGAGGTCATCCGACAGAATTGCGAAGAAAGCCTTCGACGGCTCAACACCGAAGTGATTGATCTCTATTACCTGCATCGCTGGGACAAGACCACCCCGCTCGAGGATGTGATTGGGGCGATGGCCCAGCTGGTTGAGTCGGGCAAAGTGCGAGCTATTGGGCTGTCGGAGGTGTCGGCCAACACCCTAAGAAAGGCCCATGCCGTTTTCCCAATCACCGCCGTTCAATCCGAATACTCGCTTTGGACGCGGAACCCAGAAATTGCCGTGATTCAGGCCTGCCAAGAGCTTGGCTGCCGGCTCGTGGCCTTTAGCCCGTTGGGCCGGGGGTTTCTCTCGGGGGTGGTTCGTCATCCGCAAGATACCGAAAAATTCCGTGAAGGCGACATGCGTCTGGCGATGCCTCGATTCCAGGGCGACAACCTGCGGCACAACCTGTCTTTGATCAACAGTTTCGAGGCACTTGCACAGCAAGCGGGCTGCACCATGAGCCAACTGGCCATGGCCTGGGTGCTTCGACAAGACCCAACCATCATTCCCATTCCTGGCTCTCGCTCTCGTGCCCACACTGAAGAGAACATCCTCTCGGCGTCACTTCACATCGACGAATCAATTCTTCAAGAGGCAGGCAAGCTCATTTCAGAGAAAACCGTTCTGGGCAATCGCTACGACGCCAACGCGTCCAAAGCCGTCGACACCGAGGACTTCCACGAGCACTCCCACTAAGGCCGAATCGCCGTCTTGCTCGGGTCTTGGCGTGTCACGTGCTCGATGAAATCTTGGACGCGTTGAAGGGTAGGAGCGAGAAACTGAAATCTTGGCGACAACGTGGCCACCAGCCGTGAATGGTTGATCAGGCCCAAGGGTCCGTCCAGGTTGTCTGTTTCCACATAGACTCCGGCAGCCTTCAAGCGCTCAGCCATGACCAAAGAATTCAGCTTTGGGTCCACCAAGGGGTCATCGGCCGCATTGATCAAGAGCATGGGCGGAGCGTTCCTCGAGACATGCTCGATGGGCTGACTGTCGCGTGGCGTGTTGGGCCAGCTAAATGCACGCTGTGCCTCGGGCATTTGAATGGGCAGGAAATTCACCGGCGATGCAAGACCGATCACACCGCGAATCTTCGCTCGATCACCCGCGCCAAGCCACCGCTGATCCAGGGCAATCATGATGGCGTTGTAGGCCCCGGCAGAGTGTCCGGCAAGAATGATTCTCTGAGGATCCGCCCCAAAGGTTTTGGCCTCACGAATGAGCGCTGAAACTGCCGACGCACTGTCACGAAGAAACTCTGGGTAAACCACATCGGGCACGAGCCGATAGTCGGGTATCGCAACCACATAGCCCATTTCGTTAAAGGCCTTGGCGATGAATCGGTAATCCGTCTTCGAGCCCGTGGACCAGGCGCCACCATAAAAGAAGATCACCATGGGACGCCCCGACTTGGCGGGCGCGGGTTTTGCCTGTGAAGCCTGCAGCTGAGACTCGACCCGTAAGGTCACCGAGGCATCAGCGGGGGCCGCTGC
>JBBAQV010000123.1:0-3057 GCA_040400125.1 Burkholderiaceae bacterium | reverse complement strand
TCAAGCTTTTGTCGAACCTCGGTGGAAAGGCCTCGGACCTTGGCGTAATCGATGTCCTCGGGGATTCTGGCCTCTTCCTGTGCGCTGTGACGCTCAACCTCATCCTGCTGACGGGCGATGTAACCCGCGTATTTCACCTGGATTTCGACCTGCTCACAGACTGCGGGGCTTAATTCAGGCGAGGGCTTCAATGGCTGGCCGCCCTCGTGATCTTGCAGATCAATCAGGTTTTGGTAGCGAACTTCAGGTCGACGCAAAAGCTCAAGGGCCGGTATTTCTCGGGTCAATGGGCCATCAATCACGGTGGCCAGTGAGGCATCAGGGAACCGCTTCGGACCAATCAAGCACGCCTTTAAACGAGCGGTCTCCCGGACAATCGCCTCGCGCTTTTCACAAAAGGCCTGCCAACGAAGATCGTCCACCAGGCCAAGCTCGCGGCCGATTTCCGTGAGTCGCAGATCAGCGTTGTCTTCACGAAGGCTCAGGCGAAACTCTGCACGGCTGGTGAACATGCGATAGGGCTCTGTCACGCCCCGAGTGACCAGGTCGTCGGCCATCACGCCCAAATAGGCCTCATTTCGAGCGGGAACCCATGGATTGAGGCCCTTCCAGCGCAACGCCGCGTTGGTCCCAGCCAAAAGGCCCTGGGCCGCGGCCTCTTCGTACCCAGTCGTGCCATTGATCTGACCTGCAAAAAACAGCCCGGCGATGGCCTTGGTCTCAAACCAGGGCTTTAGCTCTCGAGGGTCAAAGTAGTCGTACTCAATGGCATAGCCAGGCCGCAAGATGTGGGCATTCTCAAGGCCCCGCATTGAATGGACAAGATCAAGCTGAACATCAAACGGAAGGCTGGTGGAAATGCCGTTGGGATAAACCTCATGGGTATTGAGCCCCTCTGGCTCAAGGTAGATCTGATGGGAATCTCGGTCAGCAAAACGATGAACCTTGTCCTCGATCGATGGGCAGTATCGGGGGCCAACGCCCTCGATCACCCCCGTAAACATCGGGGATCGATCGAGTCCGCCGCGAATAATCTCGTGGGTCTTGGCATTCGTATGGGTTACCCAGCATGGAAGCTGTCGAGGATGCATCGATGCCTTGCCCATGAAAGAAAAAACGGGAATGGGGTCCGAATCACCGGGCTGCTCGGCCAGCACGCTAATGTCAATGCTGCGCCCATCAATTCGGGGGGGGGTTCCGGTTTTAAGCCTGCCCTGCGGCAGCTTTAACTCTTTAAGCCTTGCGGAGAGGCGAATGGCGGGCGGGTCGCCGGCCCTTCCTGCAGAGTGGTTTTCGAGACCGATATGAATCTTGCCATCCAGAAAGGTGCCTGCCGTCAGCACCACCGAAGGAGCCTGAAACTGAAGCCCCATCTGGGTAACAACCCCTTGAATACGGTCCCCAGCCACCAGGAAATCATCCACCGCCTGCTGAAAAAGCCACAGATTCGGCTGGCTCTCCAGACGGCCTCGAATAGCCTGACGATACAAAACACGGTCGGCCTGGGCCCGCGTGGCGCGGACCGCCGGCCCCTTGGACCCATTAAGTATCCGAAACTGAATTCCAGCCTCGTCGGTTGCAATGGCCATCGCGCCGCCCAAGGCATCTATTTCTTTGACCAGGTGCCCTTTACCGATCCCGCCAATCGACGGGTTGCATGACATCTGGCCCAAGGTTTCAAGGCTGTGGGTAAGCAGCAGAGTCTTTGCGCCCATTCGGGCCGAGGCAAGGGCGGCCTCGGTCCCGGCATGGCCACCGCCCACCACAATGACATCAAAAGCCTTAGGAAAGATCATTTTGTTTCACGTGAAACACGCGGTAATTTCGACCAAGGGCGCTACGATCCCACAGGATCGACCGTCTTACAAGCCCGCAACAGTCAGATACTTAATTTCGAGGTATTCGTCGATACCGTATTTGGAGCCTTCTCGGCCAAGACCCGACTGCTTCATGCCGCCAAAAGGCGCAACCTCATTCGAGAAGTTGCCAGCGTTAACAGAGACAATACCCGCCTCAAGGGCCTCAGCAACACGAAAGACGCGGCCCACGTCCCTTGAATAAAAATATGCCGCCAAGCCAAAGACAGTGTCATTGGCCAAAGCAACCACCTCTTCTTCGGTTTTAAAACGAAAAAGCGGGGCCACCGGCCCAAAGGTTTCTTCTCGAGAGATGAGCATCGACGGCTTGGCCTCAGTGATCACGGTGGGCTCGAAAAAGAGCCCGCCCAAGGTATGGGGCTTTCCGCCCACCAGAACCTTCGCCCCACCAGCCACCGCATCGGCAACGTGAGCCTTCACTTTTTCTAAGGCAGCCGCTTCAATGAGAGGTCCAACCTGAACTCCCACCTGGGTTCCCGGGCCGACCCGAAGCCCCGACACCTTAGCCGCAAGCTTTTTTGAGAACTCGTCATAGACCGCATCTTGGACATAAATTCGATTCGCACAGACGCAGGTCTGGCCGGCATTACGATACTTGGAGGCCATAGCCCCCTCAACAGCCGCATCAATGTCGGCATCATCAAACACCAGAAATGGCGCGTTACCCCCCAGTTCAAGCGAGAGTTTTTTTACGGTGTCGGCCGACTGACGAAGGAGGATTCGACCAACTTCGGTCGAGCCCGTAAAGGAAAGCTTGCGAACCCTTGGGTCTTCACAAAAGACCTTGCCGATCTCTGACGCCGCAGCAGCGTCCCCAACCACGACATTGAATACCCCTTTCGGCAGCCCCGCCTGCTGGGCCAAATCAGCCAAAGCTAGTGCGGTTAGCGGAGTAGCCTCCGCTGGCTTAACAACAACGGTGCATCCTGCGGCAATAGCAGGCGCACACTTACGAGTAATCATGGCCAGGGGGAAGTTCCACGGAGTGATCGCAGCCGCCACGCCGATGGGCTCCTTCATCACAAAAAGCTTTCGCCCACCTACAGGTGAAGGAATCACGTCACCGTAGATTCGCTTCGCCTCTTCGGCAAACCACTCAACAAAAGAAGCACCATAAAGCACCTCGCCCTTGGCTTCGGCCAAAGGCTTGCCCTGCTCGGCCGTCATCAGGGCGGCAAGC
>JBBAQV010000122.1:0-3057 GCA_040400125.1 Burkholderiaceae bacterium | reverse complement strand
GATTTGGGTTGCGATTCAGGCTGCATTGGACGACCCGCTCGGGGCCGCTGAACCGCTTGATGCACCACTTGATGACCCACCCGCCGGGCTGGCGGCAGGGGTGGTTGAGCCAGCTGATGTCGCTGAGGCTGGGCCCGCTGCGGCCGGGCTTGCTGTTGCCGAGTTGGCAGCGGCCGGGTCAGGCGAGGCCGAAGCTGAGGCGGGCTTTTTGGCGGAGTCCCGGAAATCGGTCACGTACCAGCCCGTACCTTTCAGAGCAAAACCAGCGGCGGTCACCTGTTTAGCAAGTTTGGGCTTGCCGCATTGCGGACAATCGACAAGCGGCGGATCAGAGAGTTTTTGGAGCGCGTCTTTCTGAAAGCCGCACTCTTCACAGCGATAGGCGTAGATGGGCATGGCTCGGTTTCCATAAAAACGATGCGCGCCGCAAAAGCGGCGCGATAAACCGAAATTTTACCTGCTAATCCAGCCTAGAAGGGGATGTCGTCGTCGAGCTCGTCGAAGCCAGAGGCTTTGCCCGCGGGCTTGGAGGCCGCTCTGGAGGCGGCAGGGGCGGACGATGCCGAACCCGCAGGGTCTCCGTCGCCGGCGGAATCGTCGCGACGGCCACCCACAAATTCGAGTTCCGTAATGCGCGCCCGCAGCGAAAAGCCCTGGCCGGAACCGTCCTTCTTTTCATAGGTTTCAATGTGGGGTTCCGACAGGGTGACAAAAACCTGGGACCCTTTGGAGAGATAAGGCTGAAGCTTTTCGACTCGGTCTCCCCACATGGCGGCATTGATCCATTGGGTGGGCCTGCGGCCGTCACTTCCTTTGCGGCCGTAATCGAAGGCCAATGAAATGTCCATGACCGCCTTACCATCCGGTGTGTAGCGGGCCACAGGCTCGTTTCCAACTCTTGCAACGCCAACCATTAACATCTGTTTCTCCTCAAAAATGCCCGGAATTGGGACCACGGCAAGCATGGCCATGCCGGTTAGAAATAACTATCCCACAATTGGCTTAGGTCGGCGCGGACCAATTTCCCGAAGACCCAAAGAAACCACTCCCCAGACGAAGATCATGGCCACGCAGGCCAGGTACACCGCCTGATCGCCAAAGGCTTTGGCCATGGCACCCCCTAAAAGTCCGCCAGAAAAAAGCCCGAGCGACTGGGTGGTGTTGTAGACCCCTAGTGCAAGGCCGCGATGCTCAGGCGGGGCCACCCTTGACACCCAAGAAGGCAAAAAGGCCTCCAGCAGATTGAAGGAGGTGAAAAACAAAAACAACACCGCTGCCCAGATCCAGAGAACATGGGGCAGTAGGGCAAACCCAAGAATAGCAAGCCCCATCAGACCAATCGCCGCCAGAAATGCGGGCTTATTTTTACCGGTGCGCTCGGCCCAAAAAATGGGGGGCACCATGGCCGCAAATGACAGCAGCACTACGGGCAGATAGACCTTCCAGTGCTGGCCAAGCGAAAAATCCATGTCGATCAGGGCCAGAGGAATCACCACAAAGATGGCGGTCTGGGTCATGTGGATCATGTAGATTCCAAAATTCAGGCGCATCAGCTGGCCATTGGACAACACAGTGGCTTTGGCCTGAGCCAAGGAGTAATCGGTGGCCTTGCGTCTTGGTGGCTCAGCCATGCGCAGAACCGGCACCATGGCGGCAAGCACCAAAACACCCGTGAGCCAGAAAAGCCCTTCCATGCCCACGACCGCAGCCAGAGCGGGCGCAACGATTAATGACAAGGCAAAGGCCAGACCAATGGTGGCGCCAATCAGGGCCATGGCACGAGTACGAACCTCATCGCGGGTGGAGTCGGCTAAAAACGCGGTCACCGCCGCGGAGATGGCGCCAGCACCCTGAAGCGCTCGACCCACTGCAAGCCACTCGATGGTGGTGGCCATGGCGGCGACAAAACTGCCCGCCGCAAAAATCGCCAAGCCCACCAGAATCACTCGCCTGCGACCGTAACGGTCTGAGGCCATGCCAAATGGAATCTGAAGCATCGCCTGGGTGAGGCCATACACCCCCACAGCAATTCCAATCCAGATGGGATCGGTTCCGCGCTCAAGCTTTTGGGCCTCGGCAGCAAGAATCGGAAAGACCAGAAAAAGCCCAAGCATGCGAAGGCCGTAGAGCATCGAGAGCGAAAGACAGGCCCGCCATTCCTCTCGGGTGAATCGAATTTTTGGAGATGCGTTCGTCATGAGTGACGGTTATAGTATTCGATTGGCCAAAAAAGAGACTATGCGAGACGCAATTCAAGCCATTCGGGTCCGCGGCGCACGAACGCACAACCTCAAGAACATTGATATTGATCTGCCCAGGCATCAGCTGGTGGTGATCACAGGGTTGTCAGGCTCCGGCAAGTCGTCATTAGCTTTTGACACACTCTATGCCGAAGGCCAGCGCCGTTATGTGGAATCGCTCTCGGCCTATGCCCGTCAGTTTTTGCAACTGATGGAAAAGCCCGATGTCGATCTGATCGAAGGCCTGTCGCCCGCCATCGCCATTGAACAAAAGGCCACCAGCCACAACCCTCGCTCGACGGTGGGCACGGTGACTGAAATTCATGACTACCTTCGGCTTTTGTTCGCGCGCGCGGGCGTCCCACACTGCCCCGACCATCCCGAGCACCGACTGGAATCCCAGACCATTTCACAAATGGTCGACCAGATTCTCAGCTGGCCAGAGCAATCCAAACTTACCGTGTTGGCCCCGGTGCTTTCGCATCGCAAGGGCGAACATCACGACCTGATCAATAGCCTTCGCGCTCAGGGTTTTGTCCGTGTGCGCATTCAAACCGAGCATCAGCCGCCTCAGCTTGCCGATCTCGATCAGCTGAATGGGCTTTCAAAGAATCAGCGGCACTCGTTGGATGTGGTGGTTGATCGGGTGCGCATCAAGCCCGACATTCAACAGCGTCTCGCCGAATCTCTGGAAACTGCCCTGCGACTTGGCGAAGGCCGGGCCTTGTTAATGTGTGAGCCCGAATCAACCCAAGACATCGAGCCCAAGGAACATGTTTTTTCCACCCAGTTCGCCTGTCCAAGCTGTGGCTTTAGC
>JBBAQV010000121.1:0-3088 GCA_040400125.1 Burkholderiaceae bacterium | reverse complement strand
TGCGGGACGGTGTACAAGTTGAAAGCCGGGGAGGTGGTGGGGCACCACCACTGAAAAAGCGGCATGATCTCAACCGAAGTCATCGTCACGACCTACAACAATCCGAAGGCTCTTCACTTTGCTCTGCTGGGTCTTGCAGGGCAAAGCACCCAAGACTTCAAAGTGTGCGTGGCGGACGATGGATCCGGAAAAGAGACTCAAAATGTGGTTAACGATTGGCAGCAACGCTGGGGTAAAGAGCGCTTTCGTCACATCTGGCACCCTGACAATGGCTTTGCCAAAAATGAAATTCTGAACAAAGCCATCGCCACCTCGACAGCCGATTACCTGATTTTCATAGATGGAGATTGCGTGGCTTCTCCTGGCTATATCCAACGGCACTTGGATTTGCGCCGACCGGGTCAATTCGTCAGCGGCAGCCTGATCCGCATGCCCTTAGAAGTCAATCAGCTGCTCAACGACGAGCTCATCACTTCGCGGACAATTTTTCATCTGGAATGGCTTAAAGCTCACGGGTGCATTGGCCGTCTTGGATCCTGGCTGAAAACTGCCGTGTTGCCCTTAGCTGTGGCAGATTTTCTGGAACGGATTTCACCGGTGAAAAAAGTCTGGAATGGATGCAACAGCGGCGGTTGGAGAAGCGACCTTCTTCAGGTCAACGGTTTTGACGAATCCATGAAATATGGTGCCGAAGACGTGGAGATGGGTGTGCGGCTCAACAACGCTGGCGTGGTCGGCAGGCACAACCGATACACAGCGCCCCTGTTGCACATTGAGCACGCTCGCGGCTATGCTGACCCACAGGTCGCAGCAAACAACAAGCGCTACATGAAGTCCGTGCGCCGCTCGGGTCATGCCTGGACCCCTAGGGGCATTGTCAAAACCGACAGACTCTCTGTCGCACACAAGGCCTGACATGCCAGAGCCTACGGTCAACCGACCCCGCCTGAGCATTGGCATCCTGACCAAAAACGAGGCCCGACTCATCGGCCGCTGCATCGAAAGTGCCACATTCGCCGACGAAGTCATCGTGCTTGACAGTGGCAGCACCGATGACACATTGGACATTGCCCGAAATCTGGGTGCAGTGACTTTTGTCAGTGAAGACTGGCAAGGCTTTGCCGTCCAACGCAATCGCCTGCTGGCGCACGTTCAGGGCGAATACATTTTTTTCCTTGATGCAGACGAAATCATCACCCCAGAATTGCGAGAGGAAATCATGGCCCTGGTCCGCTCCGGTACTCAGGGGGCTTGGCAAGTCCGCTGGACCGTGGTCGCATTCGGCCATGTGTTGCGTCACTTCAGATCCAGCTCTAGCATGGAGCGGCTGTTCAGCACCGACTTGATCGACCATTATGAAGGCGTGGTCCATGAAACCGCCATACTCAAAGCCAACAGACCCTTCACCCGGGGCATACTGCAAAACCGCCTGCTGCATCACTCGCGCCAAAGCATTCAGACCAGCCTGGAAAAATTGACACAGTACGCCATGCTGGGCGCAGCTAAGCGGCGCAGCACTGGCCAACGTGGCGGCATATTGCGGGGCATGGCATCGGCCACGGTGCTGTTCAGCCGCACGTATCTTTTCCGTCGTGCCTTCCTGGACGGTGGCCCCGGTTTCCTCTACTGTTTTTTTGTGGCACTCGAATGCTTCTTCCGTTACGTTGCTTTGCATTACGACCACGACATGCTGAGCGATAACGTCAGCCGGTGAGCTCCCCTTTGTTAACCTCTTTTTTGAACCCTCTAGATCAGGCCCGATTTTTCGGTCTGGTGCTAGCGTTGCCGCTGGCCCTGTCATCGCTCAACAGCAAGGCCATGGGCCTGGCTTGGCTGCTTTTGGTATTGGCGGGTGCATGGGCTGCTGTCCAACATAGGAGCGGGGACAACGCATCAGACAATTTAACTTGGCTCAAGACGTGGTGTCTGGTGGCGACCGTAGCCTTACTCATCAAAAGCGCACTCGTCGTGCATTGGACAGACCCCTGGGGCGAGCGTCATGGTGAGTTGCGGCTTTTTTTCGGAGCTTGGGCTTTGTTTGGACTGGTTCGCTGGTGGCGCTTGGAACGCTCGACCTTGGTGCTACTGGCCCATGCCATGACCCTTACGTCCGCGTTGGGCTTAGCCTGGGTCATCGCGTTGGGTCGAACCGAATTGGCTGCTCACCATATTCCCTGGGCAAGCGCGATGGCCATGGTCAGCGCCTTTCTGCTGGCGCTCTCCCTCAAATCCGACTTCCCCCTCACTCAACGGTACCTGTGGATGGCTGGTGGCCTGATGGCCGTCATGGCCGTTTTGTCTAGCCAGAGTCGAGGTGCATATGGGATTATTTTGTGGTGGCTGCTCGTTGGCGCTCACCACCTTGTCGTCAGCGAGCCCATCAGGTCATTGACCACCGTGACCACGCAGAGTTCGCCCGCTTGGCAAAAATGGGCCTGGGTGGGAGCTGTGTGCCTGGGACTGGCAGGGCTCAGCCAATCCCCGGTGATCGAACGTCCGATCCAGTCCTTGCATGATGCAGTCACTGAAATCCGCCAGTCGCGACTGTCACTCACCGAAGGAGCCAACAGCTCTGTGGGTGCCCGGCTTTACATGTGGCGGCAAAGTCTTGAAGCGATTGGCGATTCACCCTGGACAGGCCACGGCCATGAAGCCCGCAAGAATTTTCTTGTGATGTGGGGGCAATCTGCGCAATCGGATGAGGTCAAACGGCTTGGGCATGTGCACAACGAATACCTGCATCAACTGCTGGACCACGGCATTTGGGGCTTGACCAGCCAGTTGCTGTATTTGACAGCCCTGTTTTGGATCAGCTGGCAATTGCATCAAAGTAGGCAAACCGCCGCCAGTTTCGCGTTGGCCGGCGTCGCTTTCATGCACATGACCACCAGTCTGAGTAATGTGAATTTTTCCCACAACTACTACACAGCAACTTTCTCACTGATGGTTGGACTGAGCATTTGGCTGACGACTTTGCGCAAACCATGAGTCTCTGACCCTGTTATACACAGGTCTATGAGTTCGTAAACCGCACTTCAAAACAAGCGCCAGCACCAGTCCGATCTGTACAAACCGCTTGGCCGCCATG
>JBBAQV010000120.1:0-3102 GCA_040400125.1 Burkholderiaceae bacterium | reverse complement strand
TAGACTGCGCCTTCTGCTCAAGGAGCGTTGCGAGAAGGCCAAGCCGCCTTCCCAGGCTTGAGCGAATCTCACAAGATTCAACGGCGCTCGCGAACCCTTCAACACCACTGAAAGGAGCGCGAGATGAGCGCTGTATTAAAACCCGTGACCGCCAACGGTCAGCCCGACTTCAAAGTTGCCGATCTGTCTCTGGCCGACTGGGGTCGCAAAGAAATCCGCATTGCCGAAACCGAGATGCCCGGCCTCATGGCCATTCGGGAAGAGTACGCCTCAAGAAAACCTCTGGCTGGCGCACGAATCACCGGTTCACTTCACATGACCATCCAGACTGCAGTGCTGATCGAGACACTCGTTGATCTTGGCGCTGAAGTTCGCTGGGCTTCGTGCAACATTTTTTCAACCCAAGACCATGCTGCAGCAGCCATCGCGGCCTCAGGCGTGGCGGTTTTTGCCTACAAGGGCGAAACCCTGGACGAATACTGGGACTACACCCATCGCATTTTCGACTGGCCCAATGGACAGCCCTCCAACATGATCCTTGATGACGGTGGCGACGCCACCCTCTTGCTGCATCTCGGAACCGATGCCGCCAAAGATCCCTCACTTCTCTCTTCACCAAAAAGCGAAGAGGAGACCTGCCTTTTCAATTCCATCAAAAAGCAGCTTGCCAAAGACCCAGGCTTTTATGAGCGCAATCTGAAAGCGGTGATTGGTGTTACGGAAGAGACCACCACGGGTGTGCATCGCTTAAAAGAAATGTCCGCCAAAGGCACGCTGGCATTTCGCGCGATCAACGTCAACGACTCGGTCACAAAGAGCAAGTTCGACAACCTCTATGGCTGCCGCGAATCTCTGGTGGACGCCATCAAGCGTGCGACCGACGTGATGATCGCTGGCAAAGTTGCCGTGGTCGCGGGCTACGGCGACGTCGGCAAGGGCTCTGCACAGGCACTTCGTGCGTTGTCAGCCCAGGTCTGGGTCACCGAAGCTGACCCCATTTGTGCCCTGCAGGCGGCGATGGAAGGCTATCGCGTGGTGACCATGGATTATGCCGCCGACAAGGCCGATATCTTTGTGACGGCCACCGGCAACAAAGATGTGATCACCTTTGATCACATGGCCAAGATGAAAGACCAGGCCATCGTCTGTAACATCGGTCACTTCGATAATGAGATTGACGTGGCGTCGCTCTCCAAATGCAAGTGGGAAGAGATTAAACCCCAGGTGGACCATGTGATCTTCCCTGACGGCAAACGGATCATTCTTCTTGCCCAAGGTCGTCTGGTGAACCTGGGCTGCGGCACCGGTCACCCCAGCTATGTCATGAGCTCGTCGTTCGCCAACCAGGTGATCGCGCAGATTGAACTCTTCTCGCACAAGGATTTCTACGAGAGCGGCAAGGTCTACGTTCTGCCCAAGCATCTCGACGAGAAAGTGGCTCGGCTGCAGCTTAAGAAACTTGGCGCCCAGCTCACCGAGCTCACCGAGTCTCAGGCCCGCTACATTGGCGTTCCCGTGGAAGGCCCCTACAAACCGGACGCCTACCGCTACTGATGTCAAGATCCACCCCGCTTAGTCTGGAGTTCTTCCCGCCCAAAACCCCCGAGGCCAGTGCCAGGCTTGGGGTGGCGGCACAGGCATTGAAGGCCATTGCGCCGGATTATGTCTCGGTCACCTATGGCGCGGGAGGTTCAACCCGTGAGGGCTCGCTCGACACCGTGCGCCAGATGCTTCCCCTATTCGGTGAAGTCGCGCCCCACATTTCATGCATTGGGGCAACGGCCGATCAGATGGACGAACTCTTGTCGCTCTATCGAACCATGGGCATTCGTCGACTGGTAGCGCTGCGTGGCGACCTTCCCTCGGGCTATGGACAAGGCGGCGAGTTCCAGCACGCCAGCGACCTGGTTCGCTTCATTCGCGCCCGACATGGCGAGCATTTCTCCATTGAGGTGGCGGCCTACCCAGAGATTCATCCCCAAGCCAAAAGCGCTCAAGACGACCTAAGGTTTTTTATTGAAAAGGCACGGGCCGGTGCTGATGGCGCCATCACCCAATATTTTTTCAACTCCGACGCCTATTTCCGATTTGTGGATGACCTGTATACCCATGGCGTGGAACTGCCGATCATTCCCGGCATCATGCCCATCACCAACTACACCCAGCTGGCCAGGTTCTCTGACGCCTGTGGCGCAGAAATTCCGCGTTGGATCCGTCAGCGGCTTGCGGGATTTGGCGACGACAGCGAGTCCATCCAAAAATTTGGAGAGGAGGTGGTGACCGACCTCTGCGATCAGCTCATCACCGCGGGCGTTCCCGGTCTTCATTTCTACACCATGAATCGGGCCGAGCCCACGCTGGCCATCATTGAAAATTTAGACCTTTTGGCCTGACGCGTTTAGGCGGCTCCCTGAAACGAATGAAAGCCGGCCTCGGTCACGCAGGCGTCAAGCCTCAGATCGTGGGCTTCACCGAAACGCGATGGGGAAAGTCCGACCGAGAAACAGACCCCAATCATTCGAGGGCGAGGCAGCGGCAGCTCCGCAACAGTTCGGTCATAAAACCCCTTGCCCGCGCCAAGCCGAGCGCCTTGGGAATCAATCCCCACACAGGGAATGATCCAGGTGTCGCAATCCATCGAACCCAAAGCTTCCGAAGTGGCCCCTGGAACCGCCAGCCCCATGGCGTCTTGAATCAACGCTGAGCCCGGCTGCCAACGCCTCATCACCAGCGGCTGGTCACGGGCAGCCACCACCGGCAGCGCCAGCTGAATTCCTCGTGCATACCAGGCTCGCCAGGTTGCCATCAGGTCGGCCTCACCCCGCCAGGGCAGAAACACGGCAACATGAGACCATCCCTGAAGCACCGACTCGGCGGAGAGAATGTCGGCGATTTTCTTTTCCGCCTGGCGTCTTGCTTCTGCAGGCATGGTTTCACGTTCATGCAAGAGATGGCGGCGAAGGGAATCTTTGGCGGTCATCGAGTTCTGATTCATTTAAAGGTAAATTTACTCTCTGTGAAACCGATTCAACACCGTCCATCCTCTAGGGGAAGCCCTCTGTTGTCCGTAATTTTGACCACGGGATGGCTCGTGGGTTTCAT
>JBBAQV010000119.1:0-3104 GCA_040400125.1 Burkholderiaceae bacterium | reverse complement strand
TCCCGTAGACCACGGTGTAAGCGGACGCCGTATGGCCCAGCCACGATCCACCGGCGTCATGCCCGGGGGCAAGCCATCGCACCGCGTCTCGGATCACCCCGCCTAGAGCCATCGCCACGCCCGCAGCAGTGGCCTGCACTGCACCCCAAGTTCCCAAGGCCAGGCCAATCTGGCGGGCGGGTGCCGAGCGCATCGCTGAGGTGAGAGTGCCGTGGGCGAAAAGACCTGCGCCAAGGCCGATAAGAAACGTGCCGGCAACGAACAGTGCAACGGATTGCCAAGGTGCCGAGAGAATCACCGCGATGAATGCAGGCATGCCAATGAATACACCAAGCGTGGACAAGGTGTTGGCATCGGAACCCCGGGTCAAGGCGCGCGATGCGAACCCAAAGCCAACGAGGCTACCCAAGGCAAGCGTGGCGGTTAGGTAGGTGGTGCCACTCACCGTCATGCCCAGCACCTCCCCACCATAGGGCTCAAGCAAGACATCTTCCATGGTGAAGGCCATCGTTCCAAGTGCAAGCCCCACCAATGAGCGCTTCATATGAGGAATTGCGGAAAGGGTTGCCCAGGCCTCTGAGAAGCTGGGGTCTTTTTCAGGGGCATACTTCCGTTGACGATCGCGTGCCTCCTGCTTCCAGAGTGCCATCAGGTTGAGCACGAGCGTGGTCAAGGCTGCGCCCTGAATCACTTGGATCAGACGCCCCGGACTGTATTCTTCAAGCAACACTCCGAAGATCAGCGCGCTTCCAATCATGCCAAGAAGCAGCATGACATACATGAGGCCGACAACATTCGGTTTTGATTCGTCGGGAACCAGGTCGGTGGCCAGTGCCAGCCCAACGGTCTGAGTGATGTGCAATCCCGCACCAACCATCAGGAACGCAATCGCCGCACCAAACTGTCCAACCCATGCCGGGGCGTGAGCCGCCTGCCCCGAACCGGACAACACAAGCAAGGCAAAAGGCATGACTGCGAAACCGCCAAACTGCAGCATGGTTCCGCGCCAGATAAACGGTACCCGACGCCAACCAAGCTCACACCGGTGAACGTCGGATTTAAAACCAATCAGTGCACGAAAGGGTGCAAAGAGCAAAGGCATGGACACCATGACCGCAACGATCAGCGCAGGAACCTTTAGTTCCACGATCATGACTCGGTTCAGCGTCCCGATGAGGAGCACCAGGGCCATGCCGACAGACACCTGAAAAAGCGACAGTCGCAAAAGCCGGGAAAGGGATAATTCGGCGGAGGCCGCCTCGGCAAATGGCAGCAGGCGCGTGCTGGCGCTAAGCCATTGATGAATCATCTTTTGGCTGAATCGTTGCATCCTGCTATCTCACCATGAGATGACCCATCTTGGGCACCCCTTTCACGATGAACGAGTGTCGATCAACCCGACCCGATAAAACAAGGCTCCAAGACAGCGATGTCTTAGAGCCTTGGTAATCAGAGTTACTTCTTGACTGCTGCAGGTGCTGCTACTGCCGCGGGGGCTGCAGCCTGCGAAGCGCTTCCGTTCAGAAAACCGGAGACCCAGGTCGTGTTCGTGACCAGAGCAAGATGCACGGCAAATGAGGCCACCGCAACTGCGCTGAGGAACAAAGGAATGCCCACTGAGGGCTTCACCACACACCACATTTTTCCGTAGATCATGATTTTTTTCCTTTTAGTTGAGCCAGGGTGAATAGATGTAGGCAAGCAAATGCGCCAGGACAGCGATCATCCCGAAGATTTGTGTACCTTGAATCAGGTTGCGATGGATCTCTTCTGATTCGGCTTCTGTGAGGCCGGTGGGCCATACTTTATTTGGGTCTGACATCGCAGTTCTCCTTTGAAAGACCGCTTTCGTGCTGAACCCGCACGAGGGTCACTCAGACCCATTTCGGGGTCATGAATGCTTTCCTTACAACTCGTGGGTGTAATTTAATTATTACAAATCAAATTGTCAAATAAAAATGACAGTATGTTCAGGACATACCATCTCACTTGCAAACAAGAATGATTCGCATTAATATATGTCTCAGTCATTCACAAAAACCAAGAGAGGAAGCCCATGAAATTCAAACTCACAGCCACCCCAGCCAATACCCCGCGCAGGCTTTTGGGGGCGGGACTACTGGGAATCATTGCGCTGCCCCTGCTCTTTTCTGCCCCCATCGACGCGGCCCACGCGCAAAACAAAGAAGTCAACCTCTATTCGGCCCGGCATTACGGCAGCGACAACGAGCTCTATGCTGAATTCACGAAGCAGACCGGCATCAAGGTGAACCAGATTCAAGCGGGCGATGAAGCCCTGCTGGAGCGAATCAAAAGCGAGGGCAAGGCCTCCCCGGCCGATGTGATTCTTTTGGTCGACGCGGCCCGACTCTGGAAGGCCGAGTCCGAGGGGCTTTTTCAAAAGGCAAATTCCAAAACCCTTCAAACTGCCCTACCCAAATCCATGCAAGCCAACGACCTCTGGTTCGGGCTCACCACCCGAGCCAGGATCATGGTCTATGACAAAAAGAAGCTCCCCGCTGACCAAGTCAAAACCTATGCGGACCTTGCCAAACCAAATCTCAAAGGAATGGTCTGCACGCGATCAGGAGCCCATCCTTACATGCTCTCCCTGCTTTCATCGATCGTGGCCCACGACGGCGAGACCAAGGCCGAAGCCTGGGCCAGGGGCGTGGTGAGCAACCTTGCCCGCACGCCTCGCGGAGGGGATACGGATCAGATTCGCGGCGTCATGTCAGGTGAATGCGGAATTGCGCTCACGAACTCCTACTACCTGGTTCGCCTGCTGCAGTCGAATAAGCCTGAGGAAAAATTGGCGGCTCAGAACCTTGGCGTGATCTGGCCCAACCAAGCCACCACGGGCACCCACGTGAATGTCAGCGGCGGAGGAATTGCACGATACGCGCCCAACCCGGATGCTGCCCGTCAGTTTCTGGAGTTTCTAGCCTCAGCACAGGCCCAGAAACAGCTTGCCGAGGCCAACAACGAGTGGCCCGCAGTCTCTGGCGTCAAGGTGAACAATCCCGAACTGAACGGACTGGGAACATTTAAGGCGGACAAACTCGCCGTCAGCACCATCGCAAAAAACCAGCCCACTGCGGCCA
>JBBAQV010000118.1:0-3166 GCA_040400125.1 Burkholderiaceae bacterium | reverse complement strand
TTCAGGCTTGAAGGTATCGAGCTGCTTTTTCTTGGCCTTCATGATGTTGGGCAGGGTGACATAGCGCGGTTCGTTCAAGCGCAGATCGGTCGTGATCACCGCAGGCATCGACATGCTTAAGGTTTCAAGCCCGCCGTCAATTTCGCGGGTGACGTGCACCTGACCACCATCCACTTGCACCTTGGAGGCAAAGGTCGCCTGCGGAACATCCCAAAGCGCGGCCAGCATCTGACCGGTCTGATTGGCATCGTCATCAATGGCTTGCTTGCCCATGATGACCAGCTGAACCGCCTCTTTTTCAGCAATCGCCTTCAGCAGCTTGGCGACAGCGAGCGGCTCGAGCACCTGGTCCGTCTGGACGTGAATGCCTCGGTCGGCACCGATGGCCATGGCCGTGCGAAGGACATCCTGAGCCTGAGTTACACCACAGCTGACGGCGATGATCTCCGTCGCAAGTCCAGCTTCTTTCATGCGGGTGGCTTCTTCGATGGCAATCTCATCAAACGGATTCATCGACATCTTGACATTGGCAATATCAACATCGGACTGATCCGGTTTGACACGCACCTTCACGTTGTAATCAACCACGCGCTTCACAGGGACAAGAATTTTCATAACCATGGGAGTTCGCTGAACAGTGAAATAAGCCGTTATTCTAATGTGTCCGGCCCACACCCACCCCGAGAAAGGCAGATGCCCCCACCCATGAAACGCCAACGTCGACAATTCACAGGATGGTTTTCCGGTGCGCTGCTGACGTTACTGGCGCCTGCCCTGTCCACACGGGCGCAGGCTGGGGGTGCGACCACCGCGGAATTCACCCAACGTCTGGCCGAACGACTGCGTTTCGGATGGCTTGGTCGAAGTGACGTGCAGTCCTTCATTTCGGAGATGACCGACCGTCACGGCTGGCCCCGGGAATGGCTTGAAACCCATTTCGCGCAAATTAAAAGCCAGCCTCGAGCCCTTTCCCTGATGAACCCACCCCCACCGTCGCCTGATGAGCCTGCACGAAAGCGCTCATGGGCTCGCTATCAGTCCCAGCATGCCGATCAAAGCCGCGTGGAGTTGGGGAGAGCTTTCATGGAAGAACACGCGAAGGTTTTCCGGAATGTCTCCAAACAGTCCGGTGTTCCACCCGAAGTGATTGCGGCGATCCTGGGTGTGGAAACCAAGTTCGGAAAAATTACGGGAAGCTTTCCGGCATTTGAAACGCTGGCCACCCTCGCGTTTGACTCTCCGCGCCGGGGTGACTTTTTTCGTCAAGAGCTTGAGTCGCTCTTGTGGCTGGCGAAAAATGACCGGCTCAGCCTGACCGACACCAGGGGATCATTCGCGGGTGCGCTCGGCTTTCCTCAGTTCATGCCCTCGTCGTGGCGACGGTTCGCGATCGGTTATCGCTCCAAGAATGAACCCGACCTTCTGGGCAATCCGCACGACGCCATTGCGTCGATTGGTAATTTTTTAAAGATGCACGGCTGGGTTCGAGGTGCGCCGAGCCATGTGCATGCGCTGGCCAACGAAGGCAGCAACCCCGCTCGTTTCGTTGCACCAAAGCTGACCCCGGTCCACACCGTTGCAGAAATCGAGTCGGCTGGAATTCGACAAGCCGTCCCGGATCGACTTAAGCCGGCCACAGCAGCGAGCCTGATCGACCTTCCAGAATCCGACGACACCGTGAGCTATTGGTTTGCCGCCCAGAACTTCTTTGTCATCACCCAATACAACCGCAGCTTCATGTATGCCGCAGCGGTGCTCACACTTGCCGATTCGCTGGCCAACTCGCCGGGTGCCGATGATGGCCGCTGAGCTGCCGCCAGCGTTGAGGTCTTGGGTCTGGGCTGTTCTTGAATCCAGGTTGATTCGGCTTGCAGTCGCAGCAACAGCGGCCGCAGCTCTGCTGACGGGATGTCTGAACGAATCCACCGCAGGCCCTCCACCAGGCCCCTACAGCATCACTGAGGTTCACGACGGCGATTCCTTCAACCTCACCGCAAAGGGCGGAGAAAAGGTTCGGGTTCGGATTGCGGGCATCGACGCGCCCGAACGCGAGCAGCCTTATGGGCAGCAATCAAAACGGTCTCTTGAAGCCATGCTTCGGTCGGGGACGATTGAACTTGAAGCGATTAAAAAGGATCGGTTTGATCGTTGGGTGGCCAATGTCTCGGTTCAGGGGCAGGACATTGGACTCATGCAGATTGCCAGCGGCTATGCCTGGTTCTTTAGGCGCTACCAAGACGACCTATCGGCGGGCATGCGTCGTCAGTATGACCAGGCTGAGGCCGACGCCCGCCGCGACTTCAAGGGGTTATGGGTTGGCCTGCGTGCGGCATCCTCCAACCCAGCCCTTGCACCCGAGCCTCCCTGGATGTATCGCGAACGCATGCGGAAAAGCCGTTAAGTAATCGTCTCTCGAAGAACTATTTCTTTAACTGTCGCTGACGCAAAGCTTCGTAACAAACAACACCGCAGGCCACCGAGACATTGAGGCTTTCCACCGAGCCCTGCATCGGAAGCCTCACCAGCAGATCACAGCGTTCGCGGGTGAGCCTTCGCATCCCCTCACCTTCGGCACCCAGCACCAGAGCCACGCGCCCGGTCAGGTCCGTGGCGTAGAGCGACTGCTCGGATTCGCCGGCCAGGCCAATCACCATGTAATCAGCCTGCTGAAGTTCTTCAATCGCGCGGGCAAGATTGGTCACCTGCAGATAAGGTAGATGGTCTGACGCGCCCGCGGAGACCCGCGCTGCGACCTCATTCAGGGGCGCAGATTTGTCACGAGGTGCAATCACGGCAGCCGCGCCTGCTGCGTCCGCACTGCGCAAGATGGCGCCAAGGTTATGAGGATCCGTCACCCCATCGAGAACCACAAGCCATTGGTCTGCACGCTTCAGAGACTCCATCTGCTCAAGCAGATCGGAGAGGCTGTCCGGCTGAGGGCGACGCGTGGCAATGGCCAAGACACCTTGATGGCGCTGATTTTTTGAGAGCCGATCAAGGGTCTGAGTCGACTCGGACAGTGCTTTCACAGAAGCCTGTTCCGCCTGCTTCAAAAGCCCATTGAGCCGCGTGTCGCGACGTTGGCCATCAAACACAATTCGGGAAATGGTCTCGGGGGCGGCACGCAGACGCGCACGCACCGCATGAAAACCAAGCAGACAAATCT
>JBBAQV010000117.1:0-3171 GCA_040400125.1 Burkholderiaceae bacterium | reverse complement strand
CAACGCGGGGATGGGCAAAAAGGCCTCTTTGACTTCTGCGCCTGGCTTGCGAAGGGCGGAAAGATCAATTGGGTTGATCTGATTGATACCCTGAATAAAAAGACTTTCGCCCCAGTTCAACACCTGGTTTCCGAAACGAAGCTGCAAGGGAGACCCTGCGATATTAAAGGTGTTGTAAACATAGGCGTCGAGTAGCGCCACGCCTGAGAACTTTTGAAGATTGTCGTAGCCGTCATCAGAGAGCGATGCGCCTCGGTCCCAGTTATTCGCATGATTGCCCGCATTCGCACTTTGGCTCTCAAGAGCGTGGTCGTACCACGCCTTCACCCTTGCGAAGACACCAAGATCACCCTTGCTGATGGAAAGGTCAGCTGTCGCTTTCAAAAGGGTTGAGAAGCTGTCGCCCTTGTCCCAGTTCAGGTTGCCGCTGTCGGTGTTCGAACCGCCAAGCCCACCGGACTTTCCAACTCGAATTCCATCCGCAGCGCTGTAAAGCCCCTTGTCCTGCCCTTGGGCACGAATGCTCGTCCCCAACGAAATCGTCGTGTCGAGCGAACCCTTCCATCCGTCTTCGAGCTTCAGCTCAATTGCGTATGCCGACGGGGCCGCAAGAGCCACAAACACGGAAGCGGCAAGCACGGATACCGCGGATTTTTTTTCTGCCTTGGGAAAGCCTGAGCGCTTTGAAATCACCTTTGATCTCCTGAAAAGTCCTGCGTTGCTGCGCAGTGTGGTTATTAAATCAAGGCTGAGATTACGACAGATTGCAAAGAAGTGACACGATTCCGCCGGGCAGTGTTTTCCCTGAGATTCCTTCTGAAGCATGCAGAAACATTGGCCTTGCGCGCAGCCTGGGGTCAAACAATGTTTCAAACCAACCCTACAACTTCAACAAGAATCGCCACGCCCCCTTGCCAAACGCTGGCACTTGGGTTTGAATTCAAACAAACGTATGAATCAGACCCCTACCCCCACCCACGGCCCCACCCCCATTTCGCATGGCGCCGCCACCGCCGACCGCATTCTGAATGCGGCCGAAAGACTCTTCATGCAGCATGGTTTTGATGGTGCTTCCATGCGACACATCACGGCCGAGGCCGGTGTGAACCTGGCTGCCGTGAACTATCACTTCGGCAGCAAAGAATCCCTCATGCAAGAGGTGTTCAAGCGCCGGCTGGATCAGCTCAACCGCGAACGTATGCGGGCTCTGGACGTACTGGAAGCCGCGGCGGGCGGCAAGCCCATCAAGCCCACGAAGATCTTGGACGCCTTTTTCGGCACCCTTTTGCGCATCGCTAAGACCGAGCCCAACGGCGGGCCCACGTTTTTAAAGCTTCTTGGCCGCACCCTGACCGAGCCCACGGATTTCATTCGGGCCTTTCTGGCCCATGAATATCAGGAGGTGCTTGATCGATACAAGGCCGCGCTCTTTAAGGCGCTGCCCAACGTGCCCGAGGCCGAAATTGTCTGGCGGTTTCATTTCATGCTGGGCGCAACCTCTTACGCCATTGCGGGAACGGACAGCCTGAAGCTTGTCACCAGCTGGCAAGACGAAGAAAGCGGATCTTCGCGGGACAACCGAAAAGACTCCCATCACGACATCGACCGCCTGATGGCCAGGCTCATGAGCTTTCTGGTGGGCGGGCTGCGCGCCCCACTTCCGGATCTCAGCGACATTCCTGCCCCCACCCGGGCCTCGAACCAACCCCTAAAAAATTCCTCTAAGCAGCCACGCCGACTCAAATCGGCTCGTGCCGCCTAACCACGCATTCTGAAAGGAACGCACCATGTCAAACGGACTCTTCATTGCTCTTCTGATCGGCGCCACGGTCGTTGCCGTGCTTGGCATCCCGGCCATCCGGCGCCCGCTGCTGAGCAGCCCCATTCTTAAAGCCTTCCGCGGGGCGCTGCCCAGTATGTCCGACACCGAGCGTGCAGCGCTCGAAGCGGGAACAGTTTGGTGGGAGGCAGAGCTCTTTCGCGGCAAGCCCAACTGGAACAAGTTCCAGTCGATCCCGACACCCCGACTCACCCCCGAAGAGCAGGCCTTTCTTGATAACGAAGTAACCCATGCCTGCAACATGGTGGACGAGTGGAATGTCGCCTTTAAAGATCACGATATGCCTGCGGAAGCCTGGCAGTACATCAAGGACAAAGGCTTTTTGGGAATGATCATTCCCAAGGAATACGGCGGTCTTGGCTTTTCCGCATACGCCCACTCGCAAATTGTCACGCGGCTTTCCACCCGGTCTTCGGCGCTGGCCATTTCCGTGATGGTTCCGAATTCCCTGGGGCCTGCGGAGCTTCTTTTGCATTACGGCACCGAGCAGCAAAAGAACCATTTCCTGCCACGCCTTGCCAAAGGGCTTGAGGTTCCCGCCTTTGCATTAACCAGCCCATGGGCAGGTTCCGATGCGGCGGCCATTCCCGATCACGGTGTCGTCTGCGAAGGCACCTGGCAGGGACAAAAAGTCTTGGGCATGCGCGTCACCTGGGACAAGCGTTACATCACACTAGCACCCGTCTGCAGCATTCTGGGTCTGGCCTTTCGTTTGTATGACCCGGATGGTCTCTTGGGTGACAAGAAAGACCTGGGCATCACCTGTGCACTGGTTCCAAGCGACCATCCCGGTGTCGAGATTGGCCGGCGGCATATTCCGCTGAACACCTATTTCATGAACGGCCCCACTCGCGGCACCGACGTGTTCATGCCTCTTGATTTCATCATCGGAGGCCCCGCCATGGCGGGCCACGGCTGGCGCATGCTAATGGAATGCCTGTCTGCCGGCCGGGCCATTTCGCTGCCTTCATCGAATGCTGGAATTGCACAGCTTGCCGCCCGAGTGGTGAGCGGCTACGCACGTGTGCGTCAACAGTTCAAAACGCCCATCTCACGGTTTGAAGGTGTGGAAGAACCACTGGCAAGAATTGCAGGCAGTATCTACATGACGAACGCCGTTCGCACACTTGCTTCCCAGGCCATTGATCTTGGCGAAAAACCTTCCGTAGTCTCGGCTATTGCGAAATACCATGTGACCGAAGAAGCACGCCGTGTCGTGAACGACGCTATGGACGTGGTGGGCGGCAAAGGCATCTGCCTTGGGCCCTCCAACATCCTTGGCCTGGCCTATCAGCAGATGCCGATTGGCATCACGGTGGAAGGCGCCAACA
>JBBAQV010000116.1:0-3186 GCA_040400125.1 Burkholderiaceae bacterium | reverse complement strand
GTGGCTTATCTGGTGGTCACCCAGCAAGACATTGGGCTTGCTGCAGAGCAGGTGCTCAATGGCCTCTACAACAGCTATGTCTTGCTTGCGGTTCCTTTGTTTGTGCTTGCCGCCAACCTGATGAATGCGGGCACGGTCAGCGAAAGACTCTTCGATTTCTGCAGGCTCTTGGTGGGAAGGCTCAAAGGTGGCCTGGCCCAGATTGACATTCTGGTGAGCGTGATTTTTTCAGGCATGAGTGGCAGCGCCATTGCGGATGCGGCGGGTCCGGGCTTGATCACCATTCGTCAGATGTTGAAAAAGCCCGGCTACCCTCCAGGCTTTGCGGGTGCGGTGGTGGTGGCCAGCGCCACCATTGGGCCCATGATTCCGCCGTCCATTCCCCTGGTGATCTACGCCATGGTGTCGGGTGCATCCGTGGGCGCCCTCTTTATTGGCGGCGTAATTCCTGGCCTGTTGATGGCGGCCCTCATGATGATCACCGTGCACATCATCGCCCGCAGGCGAAACCTTCCTGCCGAAGAGCCCCTTCCCCGTCACCAGGTCAAAGCCGCGATCATTCGGGGCGCACTGCCTCTTTCGCTGCCCATCGTGTTGCTGGGGGGAATCTACAGCGGCCTTTTCACCCCCACCGAGGCCGCCGCCGTGGCGGCTCTGCATGCGCTGATCCTTGCCACGCTCGTCTACCGTGCGCTAAGCCTGAAGGGCTTGGTGGATGTCTTCGCTGATTCCGCAAAGTCCAGTGCGGTGATCACCATGGTCATTGCTGGAGCCTTCATGATGAACTACGCCCTTGCGGCAGAAGGTGTTCCTCAGGCACTTGCCGCCTGGGTGGCAGGCCTGGGGCTGACCGATTGGCAGTTCCTGCTTTTGGTGAACCTGCTCTTTCTGATTCTGGGCTGCTTTCTGGACACCATTGTGATGCTCTTGGTGTTTGTGCCCATGCTTTTGCCGGCCGTGAACGCCCTAGGTATTGACCTGGTTCACTTTGGCGTGCTGATGCTTTTGAACATGATGATTGGGCTGATCACCCCGCCCTTTGGCATGCTGCTGTTTGTCACCCATGCGCTTACTGGAATTCCAGTGAAAGACATGTTGAAAGAAGGCTGGCCTTTTTTGGTCATGCTGCTTGGCCTGCTGTTGGCCATGACCTTCTTCCCGCAGATTGTGCTGTGGCCGCTGTCGTTATCCAGCAGCCTTTGATTCGCGAAAGAATTGTTTAGCGAATGCCTTCTGCTTTCAGTGCAGCCTGCACGCCAGGCCGCTCTCTTGCCCTTGCCACCAAGGCTTGAATATTGGGCCACTGGTCGGTTGGCAGCTTCAACACCCCAAGCCAGTTAAAGACATTCAACAGATAAGCATCGGCGATTGAAAACTGATCCGCCACCAGAAATACCTTGCCTTCAAGATACTGGTTCACATAGCCAAAACGCAGATTAAGAGTGTCCACGGCCTTGGCTTTCATTTCGGGCGTACTGTCCGGCTTAAACAGGGGAGAAAACGACTTATGCAGTTCGGTGCCGATAAACGTGAGCCATGACTGCACCCGAACGCGATCCAGACTGCCGTTGGGCGGCGCAAGTTTTTTCTCGGGCACAAGATCCGCCAGGTATTGATTAATGGCGGGCCCTTCGGTCAGCACCTCGCCACTGTCAAGCTCAAGCGCCGGCACATAACCCTTCGGGTTGATGGCGGTGAAATCTGCCCCGCTTGCGGTGGTCTTGGTGGCCAGATTCACAGCCTCGATCGTGAATGGAAGTCCGCTTTCGTAAAGGACAATATGCACAGCAAGAGAACATGCGCCACGGCTGTAATAAAGTTTCATCATGAGTCTTTCGTTAAGTGAACAGTCATTGAATAATAAATCGTCAAGCCCCCCAAGAACACCCTAAGATCATCCGAAGAACTCCCTCGAACCACCCCAGAAAATATCCCTAAAAGGACACCCCAAATGATTCGACATCTCATTGTTGTCCTTGGTGATCAGCTGGATCACAACGCCTCGGCCTTCGACGGTTTTGACCCCCAACAAGACCTGATCTGGATGGCTGAACTCTGGGAAGAGTCCACCCATGTGCCTTCATCCAAACAGCGCATCGCCGTTTTTTTAAGCGCCATGCGTCACTTTGCCAAGGAGCTGCGCGACCGCAAGCTTCCTTTGGCGTACACCGAACTGGATGAGAACACAGCACAAAGTAACTTCAAGAGCGCCCTAGAGCTTGCCCTTCAGAAACAAAAGCCTCAGGCGGTGATCATGACCGCGCCCGGTGACTGGCGGGTGCTTCAGTCCATTCGCCAAGCCTGCGCATCCAACAGCACACCGCTTGATATCCGCGAAGACCGACACTTCTTTTCAACCGTGCGTGAATTCGCAGAACATGCCAAGGGCCGCAAGCAAATTCGCCTTGAATATTGGTATCGGGAACTGCGCGCCAAACACAACATCCTGATGGTGGACGGTAAGCCCGAAGGTGGCGAATGGAATTTCGATCACGACAACCGGGAGTCCTTTGGCCGTGATGGGCCACCAGCCATCCCCAAGCCCCTGCGTTTCAAACCAGACGCCATCACCCGTGAGGTCATTCGTTTGGTGAATCAGCAGTTTGCAAAGCATCCGGGGCATCTGGGGGATACCGCCGAAGCTTTCGGCTGGCCGGTCAACCGCAGCGAGGCCTTGCAGGTGCTGCAACAATTCATTGAGGAACGCCTGCCTCTTTTTGGTCGCTACCAAGACGCGATGTGGACGAAAGAGCCGTGGCTTTTCCATTCGCACATCGCTTCATCACTGAATCTGAAGCTGCTCTCGGCAAGAGAGGTTGTGGAAGCGGCCCAGGCCGCTTGGCGCAAGGGGCATGCACCTCTGACTTCGGTCGAGGGCTTTATACGGCAGATTCTTGGATGGCGTGAATATGTTCGTGGCATTTACTGGATGCATATGCCGGAATACATCCATGGCAATGCGCTTGACGCACAAGAGCCGCTGCCGGATTTTTATTGGACGGCAGATACCCCCATGGCCTGCATGCACGACACCCTTTCGCAGACACTTCGCCATGGCTATGCCCATCACATTCAACGGCTGATGGTGACCGGGCTCTATGCACTTCTTTTGGGCGTGAACCCGAAAGAGGTTCATGCCTGGTACCTGAGCGTCTATGTGGATGCCGTGGAATGGGTGGAGCTTCC
>JBBAQV010000115.1:0-3234 GCA_040400125.1 Burkholderiaceae bacterium | reverse complement strand
TACTTCGCCTTACTCGCAATCACCCAGCGCACACCGCCACGCGGGTCAGGTACGTCGCCGTTGAAGCGCGGAATCAAGTGCATATGCAAATGCGGCACGGTCTGGCCAGCGGCCGGCCCATCGTTCATGCCAATGTTGTAGCTATTCGGGGCAAGCTCGGCATCGATCATTGCCTTCGCTTCATCAATCAGAGCAAGCATTGCAGCGCGCTCTTTCTCGGTTGCCTCGAACCAGCTGCTCAGGTGTCGCTTCGGGATTACAAGGCTGTGGCCCGGTGAAACCGGGTAGGCATCGTTAATCAGCAAGGCCAAATCGTTTTCCCTCACGATCCGAGCTGCGGGCAGGGTGCAAAAGGGGCAGTCCATAAGGGTTAAGGATAGCGCGCCTTGAAGGGTTTTTCGCCTAGCCTGCCCAGTCGAATACGCTTAAACTTGGAAGCGTCTGCGGTCCGCTTGAGTCTATTTCCTTGAACCAATGCCTCTGAGCGAGGGCCTGAGAATTGTCCGGCAGGCGAGAGTCGATTCTTTGCAGTTGACCCCAGAGCCGGTCTGATCTTGCCCACCTGAACCCTCGGTTCAGGAATGCTGCTCCGGTGGGCTGCAGACGCCCCCTTTCTGTTGCCGTCTTCCTGCCACTTTTCCTAAGGTTCTTTCATGTCGCCAGAGAACGTGTCGTTATTTCCGCTCTCGCAGGCGCTTTTTCCGGAAGGCCTTCTGCGGCTCACCATCTTCGAGGTTCGTTACCTGCATCTGATTCGACGCTGCCAGAGGGAAGGGCTTGAGTTTGGCGTGGTTCCGCTGACGGCTGGCCGAGAGGTACAAAAGCCCGGAGAGCTTGAGGAACTCCATGGCACGGGCTGCATGGCCAAGCTGCTGGATGTCCAAGAGGTTCAGCCGGCCGTGCTTATGGTGAGCTGTGTGGGCACCCAACGCTTTCGTCTGCAGGACCACCGCCGAGGCGCCTATGGCCTGTGGAATGGCGAGATCACTCGGCTGCCGCCCGCGGAGTTCACCCCAATACCGAAAGACCTTCAGCGGCTGGCCGACGAGCTTGGCCGAATCATTGCGGCGGCTCAAAAGAAGGGCATTGAGCATCAGCTGCCGATGCGGCCACCTTATCGGCTGGATGACGCGGGCTGGGTGGCGGATCGCTGGGCCGACCTTCTGATGCCGCCACCAGCGGAGCGTGCTGAGCTTTTGTCTGAAGACGATCCCGAGCGCAGGCTTCGGATGGTGAGCGCCTGGATGCAGGGCTGACCTTCTAGCTTGGGTTGTTGCCGTCTCATCCATCAGACTTTTGTTGAGTAGTCTCGCCATCCAAGGCGGGGAATACTGGGGATGCGAAACTCGCCCGTTAAATCTACTTTACAGAATCTGTTTTACAGAATACTCTAATGATTGTCTCATTCAACTGTCCCGACACAGAGGCGCTCTTTTACTCGTTGTCTGTGTCGAAATGGAAAAACATTGAGCGTGTTGCCCGTCGTAAACTTTTAATGTTGAGCGCGGCTCAATCTCTGGACGTGATGCGCGTTCCGCCGGGGAACCGTTTACAAAGCTTGCAGGGTGACCGGGCAGGGCAGTACAGCATTCGAATCAACGACCAATTTCGATTGTGTTTTTCTTGGGAAGGCGATGGGGCTCATGACGTTGAGATTGTTGACTATCACAAAGGTTAGTGACCGATGACCAAGAGACTTCCAGAAATTCATCCAGGCGAGATTCTTCTCGAGGAATTCATGCGGCCTAATGCAATCACGGCCCGCCAGCTCTCAAGCGACATTGATGTTCCGCCCAGCCGAATTAGCGACATCGTAAATGGTCGTCGGCCGATCACCGCGGACACGGCCCTTCGTCTTGGCCTTTACTTCAAAATGGACCCCAAGTTTTGGACCTTGCTTCAAATGGAGTTTGACCTTCGAGTGGCATCGAAAGAACTGCTTCCAAAGATCCGCCCTCGTGTCCGAATCGCCGCGTAAGACCCGGAAGGAACATCATGCCGACAACCAAACTAAGCCCTGAGGCGATACAACAAATGCTGGCCGCGCATCCGCTATGGAGTTTTAGCGACGAGCGCGGAGGTCTTCTGAAGCGCAGCTTTCGCTTTGAGAGTTTTCAAGCCGCATTTGCCTTCATGACCAAGATGGCCGAAGTTAGTGAATCCCTCGACCATCACCCCGAATGGTTCAACGTCTACAGCCGGGTGGATGTCACACTCACCACCCACGACCTCGGCGGCCTTTCGTCAAAAGACTTGGCCTGGGTGCAACGCGCCGATCAGGCCGCATGGAACGTCAACACCTAGCCCTTTAAAACCTCACGCGCCACACGGAAACTGTCAATGGCCGCGGGAACGCCGCAGTAGATGGCGGTCTGCATCAGCACTTCGCGAATCTCGTCTTTGGTGACGCCGTTATTCAGTGCACCTTTCAGATGCAGCTTGAGCTCATGGGGGCGGTTCAGTGCGGTCAGCATGGCAAGGTTAATCATGCTTCGGGTGCGCCGATCAAGGCCAGGCCGATTCCAGATGTCGTTCCAGCAATATTCCGTGACCAGCTGCTGCAGCGGCATATTGAAGTCGTCTGCATTCTGAATGGATTGGTCAACATAGTCGGCGCCCAAAACTTCGCGTCGTGTTTTGAGTCCTGCTTCAAAAGCGTCTTGGTTCATGGTGATTCCTTTGGTTGGGTTAGCCGGAATTGTAGGCACCATAGCCCTGCCACCAATGGTTTTCCCGGGGTTTGCGCTTCCGTTTCAAGGGCGAGGCTTGATTGACATCGGTTCAGCGGTTAAAGTGAATTTCGGTCTCCCTCGATTGAAAGGTTTTTCATGCAAAACGATCTCTCCAAGCTTGTGCAGGTGTGTTTTTACGGCATTGTGATTCTTGTTGGCGCCTTTGCGCTGGGCTCCAAAATGGGTGAACTTGGCCCAGTGTTGATGTTTGCCGGCATCTTGTTTCTGATTGTGCTTTCCACCCAGTTCGGAAGCTTTGCCGCAAGCAAAAAGGGTGCGAAGAAAGACGAACTTCTTGCATCCATCCGAAACAACAAAGGTGGTTTTGTAAGCCTTGTGGTGATTGTTGCCGCAACCCTGATCACGGTCTTTACAGCGTTTTAATCCTCTAGGGGGCGCACCGTCACCGCCACCGAGAGACGGTGGCTGCTTCCCCCGTGAATCACACCCCGCAAAGGCGAGACGTCTCCAAAGTCTCGCCCGCGGGCAATCACCACATAAT
>JBBAQV010000114.1:0-3262 GCA_040400125.1 Burkholderiaceae bacterium | reverse complement strand
AGGGTTTGAGCAGCATGCTGGTCTCACTCTCCATCCAACAGTTCGTCATTGTTGAACGCCTTGATCTCGATCTTGAGTCAGGCTTCACCGTCATGACCGGTGAGACCGGGGCAGGAAAGTCCATCTTGATTGATGCCATCGATCTCATCCTGGGCGGCCGGTCTGAAAGCTCGGTGGTGCGCCAAGGTGCCGATAAGGCGGATCTTGCCGCCATCTTCGACATGGATCGCCAGCCCAACATTCGTGAGTGGTGTCAGGCCGCAGGAATTGATGCGGATGACGAGCAGCTATTGATCCGCCGAACGATTGATCGAGGCGGGAAATCCAAGGCGTGGATCAATGGCCAGGCCGCTACGCTTGGCCAGCTCAAAGAGCTTGGTGAACACCTAATCGACATCCACGGACAGCATGCCCATCAGGCGCTGCTTCGGCCGAACGCCCAACGCGTCTTGCTCGACGCCCATGCCGGGCTCACTGAAGACACCCAAGCCCTCGCAAGGCTCTGGAAAGAACAACTCAAGCTGGAAGACACGCTGGCCCAGGCGTCTGCGAAATCCGAACAAATCGCCATGATGCGCGAGCAGCTTCAGTGGAAGATTGATGAGATCCAGAGCCTAAAAATTCAACCTGGAGAGTGGGAACTGCTTTCTGAAGAACAGAAACGTCTGAGCCACGCTGCGGAACTCCTTCAGACCAGCCAAGCGACACTCGCCGCCCTGGATGACGATGAAGCGGCACTGGTTCCGCAGATTGACAAACTCGTCTCTCGTCTTCGCCACGCCGCAGAGAAAGATTCTGGCCTTCAAGAGGCTCTTGAAACCCTGCAATCCGGCGCCATTCAGCTTGAAGAGTCGGCCAATTCCCTTCGGCGTTACCTCGACCGAACCGACCTTGATCCCTCAAGGCTCGCGGAAGTGGACGCCCGGGTGGAGGCCATCTTCTCCGTGTCGAGAAAGCTCAAGATCCGGCCGGAAGACCTTCCCGCTGCGCTCAACGACGCGATGCAGGCTCTTGCCGAGGCCGAGAAAACTGCAAATCTCAACGCCATCCGACACGCCATCGCAGCCATCCAAGCGGATTTCAAAGAACGTGCAACCAAGATCTCGTCAAAGCGTCGTCTCGCCTGCCAGGCTATTTCAAAGGCCGTTAACGCCTGGCTCAAAGAGCTGGCCATGGGAGAGATGGTTTTTGAGGCGGTTGCCGAACCAAGACCCTCCCCAGCAGCTCATGGCATGGAGGATATTGTGTTTACCTTGCGTAACCATGTCGACGGCCCCGCCTACCCGATGAGCAAGGTAGCCTCTGGGGGAGAGCTTGCCAGGATTAGCCTGGCCATTTCAGTGGTGACCACCTCGGCAAGTCAAATCCCCACCCTGATTTTTGACGAGGTCGACTCAGGGATTGGGGGCAACGTCGCGCACACCGTAGGTCAGCTCCTGCGCAAGCTTGGAGATCAACGACAGGTGCTCTGTGTGACCCACCTGCCGCAGGTTGCGGCCCGAGGCCATCAGCACCTTCAGGTGGTCAAAACTCGCTCAAGTGAGGGGCCACCGGTCAGTCAGCTCATCGCACTCAAGGACGATGCTCGGGTGGATGAAATCGCTCGAATGCTTGGTGATGAAGGTGCCGAACAAACGTCTCGCGACCATGCGAGATCGCTCTTACTTCTTCGCTAGCTTTGGCGGTGGGCGGACAGGAACCCCACCGACTCGGCCACTCGAAGGACCCTTCTCAGGACGATGGTCGCAGTTTTCCATGCGGCAGTGACCATAGAGCGCTAGCGCGTGGTCTTGCAGCTCAAAGCCGTGAGATTCGGCGATTTTTCTTTGGCGATCCTCAATCTCTGCGTCGTAAAACTCTTCCACCCGGCCGCAGTCAAGGCAGACCAGATGATCGTGATGGCTGCCCTCGTTCAACTCAAACACGGCCTTCCCGGACTCAAAGTTGCTTCGGGCCAAGATTCCGGCCTGCTCGAACTGTGTCAGCACCCGGTAAACCGTTGCCAGGCCGATGTCCTCGGACTCGTTGAGAAGAGCCCGATAGACGTCTTCCGCCGTCAGGTGGCGCGTGGTGGCACGGTGAAAGATATCCAAAACCTTGAGTCTTGGGGTCGTCACCTTGAGACCGGTGTTTTTTAGATCGTTGGCGCTCAACATGGGGACTATCATAACGGTCTGTGTCCAATGTTCGATCAGAGATTTCCATGAAAAAGACTCTTGTCCGCACCGTTTTCCTCACCCTTGGCCTTGGCCTGCTTGCCGGCTGCGGAAGCAGCGGCCCCAAAGACGGCCCAAGCCGAAGCCTTCTGCCCTATTGGCTCAGCCCCTACATCCCGGATATCGGCCAGGGGAACTATGTTTCGGAATCCATGGTGTCTCAGCTGCAAGAGGGAATGCCCAAGGAACAGGTACGCTCCATTTTGGGAACACCCCTGCTGGTCGACCCCTTTCGAGCAGACCGATGGGACTATGTTTTCGACATTCGTCGTGGTGACGGCACCACACAACGTCGCCGGTTCACCGTCGTCTTTGTCGATGATCGCCTCGATAGCTGGGGCGGAGACCCTCTTCCGAAAGATGGTGGCGAGGGTGTATTGCCGTCACGTCCAGCACGATAATGCTCAAGACCATGACCACCCAATCATCCATGCCTCAGATTCGTATCGCCATTTCAGGTGCCTCCGGTCGGATGGGCAAAATGCTCATTGAAGCCGTCATGCATCACCCCAACGCCAGACTCGCCGCTGCGCTCGACAGCGCCCAAAGTCCTTACCTCGGGCGTGACGCAGGAGAGTCCATCGGACAGCCCACAGGTGTCAAAATTAACGCAGACCCAGAGTCGCTCGAAGCTTGTGATGTCCTGATTGACTTCACCCGCCCAGAGGCCACCCTTCAATACCTCGAAGCCTGTCAACGCTTTGGGGTTCGCGCGGTCATTGGAACCACAGGCTTTGATGATCTCGGGCTGAAGGCCATTCATGCTTACGCGCAACATTGCGCCGCGGTCTTCGCGCCAAACATGAGCGTCGGCGTCAACATCACCCTGAAACTTTTGGAACTGGCTGGACGCCACCTGAGCCAAGGCTTTGACATCGAGGTGATTGAAGCGCACCACCGACACAAGGTAGACGCCCCTTCTGGAACAGCCTTAAAAATGGGAGAGGTCGTTGCCCAAGCAGCCGGTCGAAGACTGGCCGACGTTGCCCGCTACAGTCGTCAAGGCCACACAGGAGAGCGCACCGACGACGAAATCGGGTTTTCCG
>JBBAQV010000113.1:0-3270 GCA_040400125.1 Burkholderiaceae bacterium | reverse complement strand
GTTTTGAATTCATAAGTGGCATTATAAGAAGATGAAGATTCTGGACCTTAGGATCGAGGGCATGACCTGCGCTGCCTGTTCAAGCCGCATCGAGAAAGTGTTGTCGCGAATTCCCGGAGTGCAGGCCGAAGTCAGCCTGATCGAGCACCGAGCACGAGTTCAGGGGCTCACGGCTGACGAGGCGATTGCTGCGATACGCCGTGCCGGATATGACGCCTGGCCGATTCATCAACATTCCCGCGATTTTTTCATAAGCGCTAAGACTCGCTCCACCGGTGAAGAGTTCCGGCTTTGGATGGCCATCATTGCTCTGATCCCCATGGTTGCTGAAATGGGCGCCATGCTTTTCGGCCATCACGGCCTGATTCCCTGGCCCATTCAGTGGCTATTGGCCACCGTGATGCAGAGCTTTGTCGCCTGGCCGTTTTATCGTAGCGCCTGGCGCGCTCTGAAGGCGGGCTCCGCCAACATGGAAACCTTGGTCAGCCTTGGGACTCTCGCAGCCTATGGCTGGTCCTGCTGGTTGATTCTCGGTGTCGGCTCGATGGATGGGCCGCTGTATTTCGAAACCTCGATTGTGGTGCTGGCCATGGTGAAAATTGGGCGGCATCTTGAAGACCGTGCGCGTGATCAAGCACTGGATGCGCTCGCCCACCTCTTTCAGCCGGATGATGCATTGATTGAGGTCTTGGACACCCCAGCCCAGCAATGGTCAAGAGTGCCTGCCAATCAGGTGCAAGTGGGTCAAACCATTCGGCTCGCGATTCGTGAGGTGGTTGCGCTTGATGGTGAAGTTGTGTCGGGTGAGTCTGAGGTGGATGAGAGCAGTCTCACGGGTGAGAGTATGCCGGCTGCAAAAACCACGGGTGACCTTGTCTTTGCGGGCTGTACGAATCTCTCAGGCAGCCTCATCGTTCGGGTGCTCAAGCCGCAAAGCCAGTCAAGGCAGGCGCTCATTGGTGAACGTATTCTTGCCGCGCTTTCAAGCCGTGCGCCGATTTCCGCACTGGCGGATCGGATTGCGGCCGTCTTTGTTCCTGCCGTCTTGGTCATCGCCTTGTTCACAGCCTTAGGTCACACCCTGGCCGCCGCTCCAATGGGCGAGGCTATTGGCCATGCAATTGCCGTGCTGGTGGTGGCATGTCCCTGCGCTTTGGGTCTTGCGACACCCGCAGCCATCGCGGCGGGGCTGGCCTCGGCGTCGCGCCAAGGCTGGCTCTTTCGAAGCGCCGAGGCCCTTCAGCGCGCCTCTGAAATCAACCATGTCGTCTTTGATAAAACCGGAACACTGACCTCGGGTCGACCCATGGTGGTGGCGATTCACGATGGCACATCCGAACTTCATTTGAGCGAAGCCAGCACGCCGCTACCCAAATGGCTGTCGGCAGCAATCTCTGCCGAACGTGGCGTTGAGCACCCCCTTGCCGGAGCGCTTTTATCCTTTGCGCAGGGTCGAAGCCTTCCCCACGGTGAGACAGTCGACACTCACCCTGGGCTTGGCGTTCGGGCTCGCATCATGGCCGACGTTAAGTCGGATAGCCCTTGCGAAGTTCTGGTGGGCAAACCCGAATGGATCAAAAGCCAGATTCGTAGCGCCTTCACCGCGCAAGACACGCTTGATGCACGACATCAAGCGTGCTCAGCGGTGGATGTTGCAGTCAATGGAGATTGGGCTGGACGCATCTGGGTGGCGGACACACTTCGCAGTGATGCCCATCTTGCAATGAGCAGGCTTCTCGATGACCAGATCAATGTCAGTATTCTCTCCGGTGACCGAACCAGTGCCGTCAAGCGCATCGCGGGGTTTTTAGAAATCCAACATTTTTTGGGCCAACAGTCGCCCGAACAAAAGGCTGCGGTGCTTGATGAACTGGGCCGACAAGGCGCGAGGGTGGCCATGATTGGGGACGGCATCAATGACGCGGCTGCGATGGCCCATGCCAAGTTGGGTATTGCCATGGCATCAGGGTCCACGCTTGCCCTTGAAACGGCCGATCTGACCGTGGCCAGCCAGAATCCTTTGTGGGCATCGATTGAAAGCCTTCGGCTTGCGCGTGACGTGATGAAGCGGGTCCGGGAAAATCTTGCCTTTGCCTTTGGATTTAATCTTTTGGCCATTCCGCTTGCCGCGTTGGGGTTGTTATCCCCTGTCATTGCCGGAAGTGTGATGGCCCTGAGTTCAGCCGCCGTGATGATGAATGCCTCACGGATTCTTCAATGGAGACCACGACCATGACTCAGCCAAATTCATTACCAACCCAACGCCTGACGGTTGAGGGTATGACCTGCGGAGGGTGCGAGAAATCCGTATTAAGGGCGATTGAAGCCCTTGGCATTGTTGATGTCACTGAGGTGGATCGACAGCGTAACCATGTTGCGGTTCGCTGGAAGGCGCCAGCGAATCAGGACAGCGTTGATGCAGGCGTACGACAGATCTGTGAGGCTGTCGAAGCGGCGGGGTTTGACTGCCGCCGATTCTCTTGAATTAGCGGATGGGGGTGACCAAGGCCGGAGCCTCGCCGGTGGGGATGGTGGATGTGGTTGGCGTGCTGAGGGTTTCGGGCGCAGCCACTCTTGGGTCTGCTGAGTTTGCGACTGAGGTTGCAGCGGAACCCGAGCTCGATGCCGTAGAAGCGGCCTGGGGTGTGGTTTCAGCGGGCACCGCCGCGGCACCCGAGCCTGAAGTCTGCAAACGACGTTCAAGGTTTTGAAGATCGCTGTCAGAGATCACTTCGAACGCACGAACCACTCGGCGTACACCGGAAATTTTCGAGGCCACCACTGCGGCGGCCCGGGCCTCGCGCTCCGACACAATACCCATCAGGTAGACGATGCCGGATTCAGTGAACACCTTCACGGTGTTGGCCTTCACCTCTTGCGAGCCAAGCAGTGCGCTCTTCACCCGGGTGGTGATGATGACGTCACTGCTGTAGGTTGCCAACGATGGCTTGGGGCCCAGAGTGACTTCATTAAGCACCTCGCGAACGTTCTCAATACGTTTCACAATTTCAAGTGCTTCAGCCCGAGTGGCGGCATCAGGAGCGTAACCCGTCAGCAGGGCGATACGATTAAAGCTGACCACGCTAAGCGAAGCCGCTTTGGTTTTGTTGTTTTCACGCAGCCGATTGAACGCCTTGATTTCAATAGCCTGGTCGTCCGTTTGTGCGCCAGTGGTTCGACGATCCGCAACTGACATGGCTCCCACCACGACTCCGATGGCGACCACAGGAAAACAGCCCGTAAGGGTGGTGGCCACCAAGCCCAAGGAGC
>JBBAQV010000112.1:0-3336 GCA_040400125.1 Burkholderiaceae bacterium | reverse complement strand
ACCGTTTCCGATTCGTCACCCTGAACATCAATCAGGAACCCGGTGTCATTTCGTCCGCTGAACTTTCCGTGGCCTTTGAGCCAGGTGATTTTATTTTTGCGGAAAAGAAATTCGATGCCCTTGCTCATCTTCGAGACGATCACCTCTTTGCGCTTGAGCATCTTGGCGATGTCGATCGAAGCACCCTTGACCGAAATACCATGGGTGGCAAGGTGATGGTTGACCTTGTCGTATTCCTCGCTGGACGCGAGCAAGGCCTTGGAAGGAATGCAGCCGACATTCAGGCAGGTTCCGCCCAGCGCCAGTTCACCATTGGGGTTACGCCACTTTTCAACGCAGGCGGTCTTTAATCCAAGCTGGGCCGCACGAACCGCAGCAATGTACCCCGCTGGGCCTGAACCAATAACAACGACATCATAGAGCTGTGCCATGGTGACTATCCTTATTTAGACTTCAAGCAAGAGACGGGCGGGGTCTTCGAGCGCCTCTTTCATCGTGACCAATCCCAAAACGGCCTCGCGGCCATCGATGATTCGGTGGTCATACGACATGGCCAGATAGTTGATGGGTCGGATCACAACCTGTCCGTTTTCGGCCACAGGACGATCTTTGGTGGCATGAATTCCAAGAATGGCCGACTGAGGCGGGTTAATGATTGGCGTCGAAAGCATGGAGCCAAAGACGCCACCATTGGAAATCGAGAATGTGCCGCCCGTGAGTTCCTCGATGGAAATCTTTCCATCACGAGCCTTCACCCCATATTCAGCAATCTTTTTCTCGATGTCGGCAAAGGTCATCTGATCGGCATTACGCAAGATGGGAACAACCAGGCCACGGGGTGAGCCTACCGCAATGCCAATATCAAAGTAGCCGTGATAGACGATGTCATTGCCATCCACCGAGGCATTGAGTACTGGGTACTTCTTCAATGCGGCCACCGCAGCCTTCACAAAAAACGACATGAAGCCAAGTTTCACGCCGTGTTCCTTTTCGAACCGCTCACCGTACTGCTTGCGCAGGCTCATGAGCGGCGCCATGTTGACCTCATTAAAGGTGGTGAGGATGGCGTTGGTTGACTGCGATTGAAGCAAGCGTTCGGCCACACGAGCGCGCAGACGGCTCATGGGTACGCGCTGCTCGGGGCGGCCTTCGAGCTGAGCCTCCGGCCCAAACTGAACAGCCGGCTGAGGCAGTCCAGCGCTAACGGCCACCGAAGGAAGAGCGGTGCCCGCAGCAGGCGCAGCGGCGGGGCCCGCCTTTTGGGCGGCGATCACATCGCCTTTGGTGATCCTGCCGTCTTTGCCCGTGCCCTGCGCAGGAACCACACCCGTTTCAGCCATCATCTTGGCGGCGGAAGGCATGGCCATGGCGGCGCCTGGCCGGTTTACCTGAACTGGAGCGGCAGGCGTTGCGGCTGCGGCAGCAGGAACCACGGGGGCTGCCTCGGCTTTGGCCGCTGCAGGTGCAGCACCTGCGCCGGCCTTGGCGTCGGAATCAATTTTGGCGATGACCTCGCCAGAGACCACCATCCCGCCATCGGGCTTGATGATCTCGGTGATCACACCGGCCGAAGGTGCTGGAACTTCAAGCACCACTTTGTCAGTTTCAATCTCAATCAGAATCTCATCGGCAGCAACAGCATCGCCGGGTTTTTTCTTCCATTGCAGCAGGGTTGCTTCCGCAACGGACTCAGACAGCTGGGGAACTTTAACGTCATGAATGGCCATGTTGGTCTCTTAAATTAAATGTCGTTGCAAAGATTCATGCATCACTTCGTGTGCACAAAGCCCTTGATCTTTCCGAAAGCCACATCCAGGAAATCCTTCAGCTGGGCCACATGCTTTTCAAGGTAGCCCACCGCGGGTGATGCCGACGCGGGACGCCCGGCGTAAGCAAGCTTCTGGCCAGGCAGCATGTTTTCAAGGATGTTGTGCTGAATCTGGAACCAGTAACCCTGGTTCTGCGGCTCATCCTGAACCCAGATGACCTCCGTGGCCGATGCGTATTTCTTGATCTCGGCTGCGAACGCTTTGTGGGGGAATGGATAGAGCTGCTCGACACGAATGATCGCCACGTGATCGATCTTGCGATCACGACGGGCATTGACCAGTTCGTAATAGACCTTGCCCGAGCAGGCCAGCACACGGGTGACCTTCTTCGCATCGATGGTCTTATCGGTTTCGCCAATCACGGTCTGGAACCCACCCTTGGCAAGGCTTTCGATGGGAGAGCCCGCGTCCTTGTTGCGCAGCAGTGACTTGGGGGAGAGAACGACCAGTGGCTTGCGGAACGACCGGACCATCTGTCGGCGAAGCACATGGAAAATCTGCGCGGCCGTGGTGGGCTGCACCACTTGCATGTTGAGATCGGCGCAGAGTTGCAGGAATCGCTCAGGGCGTGCTGACGAATGTTCCGGCCCCTGACCTTCATAGCCATGGGGCAGCAACATCACCAGTCCAGACTGACGACCCCACTTCACCTCACCCGATGAAATGAACTGATCAATCACCACCTGAGCTCCGTTGACGAAGTCTCCGAACTGGGCTTCCCAGATCACCAGGGAATTCGGCTCAGCCGTGGAGTAGCCGTATTCGAAGCCAAGTACAGCCTCTTCGGAGAGCACCGAGTCAATCACGACAAATGGCGCCTGGCCTGGGGTGACATTCTGTAGCGGAACGTAGCTTCCCGAATCCCACTTCTCGCGGTTCTGATCATGCAACACGGCATGACGATGGGTGAAGGTGCCTCGGCCCGCATCCTGACCGGTGATACGAACGGCATAGCCACTGGCTACCAAAGAAGCGAAGGCAAGGTGCTCACCCATGCCCCAGTCGAGGTTCATTTTGCCCTCGCCCATGGCGCGTCGGTCACCAATCACTTTGTCAACGAGCGGATGCACCTTGAAGTCAGCAGGGATCGTGGTGATGCGTTCGGCGAGTCGTTTTAATTCGCTGATGGGTACCGAGGTGTCGGCATCGTCGGTCCACTTCTTGCCGAGGTAAGGAGACCAGTCCACCGCAAACTTGCTCTTATAGTTCGCCAAGACCTGAGACGCCTGGTTCGTACCCTGCTCCATCTCAGCGCGGAACTTCGCAACATATTCGTCACCCTCGCCAATGCGAATCACACCGATGGTCTCGAGGCGGTCGGCGTAAAGCTTGCGTGTGCCGGGGTGTTGGGCGATCACCTTGTACATCAAGGGCTGGGTCATCGACGGCGTGTCTTGTTCGTTGTGGCCGAGCTTACGGAAGCAGACGATATCGACCACCACATCCTTGCCGAATTCCATGCGGTAATCCACGGCGATCTGGGTGGCAAGCACCACCGCTTCGGGAT
>JBBAQV010000111.1:0-3338 GCA_040400125.1 Burkholderiaceae bacterium | reverse complement strand
CTCATGGGGCTTTCCCCGCGAGCGGAGCCAGACCCCTATGGTAGGATTCATCGAGTTTGGCTGAGTGCCGCTGACGCGCTGGGTGTCGACCTTTTGCGTGAGGCCGTACGATCCCATATGCCTGCTTTCCCAAGCCCTGACCCGGCCGATGGAATGCAGACCGATAATTTGAATACGATGCAACCTTCGGTTCAATCCCTTCTCTAAATACCCATGATTCGACGATTTAATTGGTTTGGACTTCGCCGGCTTTTCGCCCTAGGCGACCCCCGTTGGGGCCAGTCATCGGGTTCGGGTGACAAGCCCGTATCCGGCGACTCATCGGCCTCAGGTGACCAGTCGTCGCAAGGTGACCCAAACTCCTCTAACCCCGCGGACGCTTCGCGGCCCGACAACCAGCAGGCTGATCGTCCCGGCCAGGGGCGCGGCAACCGCCCCCAGAATGAACCCCCCGACCTTGATGAAGTCTGGAAGGATTTCAATCGTCGTCTGAGCGGTCTTTTTGGTAATAAGAATCAGAATCGTGGTGGCGGGAATTCGGGCGGTGGATTGGGTGGCGGTCGACGTCCAGGTTCCTCCGGCTCTGGGGGATTCAAACCCCCTTCAGTCAAAACCGGCCCAACGGTGGTCGCGGTGGGTGTCGGCGGCTTGTTGCTCTGGCTCGCCACGGGGTTTCACATTGTTCAAGAAGGTCAAAGCTCCATTGTTTTGCGGTTCGGCGAATATCGAACCACGGCACCCGCGGGTTTTCAGTGGCGCCTGCCTTATCCCTTTGAAAGCCATGAAATCGTTGATCTTTCTCAGATTCGGCAGGTGACGGTTGGCGTTCGCGGTGCTGGGCTTGCAACACGAAGCCGTGACTCCCTGATGCTTACAAAAGACGAAAACATGGTGGATCTTCAATTCGCCGTGCAGTACCGAGTCGCCGACGCGAAGGACTACCTGTTCAACAACGTAGCAACAGACGACATCGTGGCCCAAGCCGCGGAAACGGCCATGCGTGAAATCGTGGGCCGTAGCCTAAGCGACACCGTCTTGTATGAAAACAAAGAGGGGATTGCTCGCGAGGCTCTCGCTCAGACTCAGGCGATTGCCGATCGTTACGGATCAGGTCTCACCATTATTGACGTCACGATTCAAAACGTTCAGCCCCCTGAGGAAGTCCAGGCAGCGTTCAGTGACGCCATCAAAGCGGGTCAAGACGCTGAGCGTTTGAAAAACGAAGGTCAGGCTTATGCCAACGACGTCATCCCTCGCGCCCGCGGTTCGGCGGAGCGCCTCATCCAGGAAGCGGAAGCCTACAAAGAACGAATCATTGCCACCGCCCAGGGTGACTCCGACCGCTTCCGCAAGATCGTCACGGAATATGTCAAAGCACCTGCAGTCACGCGTGAGCGCATGTACCTTGAAACGATGCAGCAGGTCTTCACCAACGTCAGCAAGGTGATGGTGGATTCCAAATCCAACAGCAATCTGCTTTATCTGCCGCTCGATCGCCTGATTCAGCAGACGGGTGCCCCACCGGTCGCGCCGGGCATGGGTCAGCCGGGCGCCGCACCTGCAGCGGGCTCACCGCCAACCCCGGGTGCGGTCACCAGCGTGCCTGAGGCTGCGCCCAATGCGGCAGCGCCTCCGGCTTCACCCAGCCTTCGCGATCGTTTGAGAGAGGCTCGCTAAGATGAATAAACTGTTCTCAGCAATCGTGACGTTGGGTATTGCGGCGCTGCTCGCGAGCTCATGCATTTACGTGGTGGATCAACGCCAATACGGCATTGTCTTTGCGCTTGGTGAAATCAAAGAGGTCGTGTCCAAACCGGGGCTTTACTTTAAGCTTCCCCCGCCATTCCAGAACGTGGTCTACGTTGAAAAGCGAATTCTCACCATTGACACGCCGGAGATCGACCGCTTCATCACCAGCGAGAAACAAAACGTTCTGGTGGACACTTATGTGAAGTGGCGCGTGGTTGACCCGAGAGAATATTGGGTCTCCGTGGCTGGCCGTCCTGCCGGTGCCGCAGACCGCATCTCGCGAAGCCTGCGCGATGCGCTCAACAATGAAATTGCGAAGCGTACGGTCAATGAAGTCATTTCGGCTTCCCGTGAACAGATCATGACGGGCATTCGTGACCGTGTGAACAACGACGCGAAGCGTCTTGGCGTGGAGGTGGTCGACGTTCGCATCAAGCGTGTTGACCTTGCCGATGAAATTCGTGATTCCGTATTTCGTCGAATGGAATCCGAACGTCAGGCGATCGCCAACGAGCGCCGTTCCTCCGGCGCGGCCGAATCCGAGAAGATTCGTGCCAATGCCGACCGTCAGCGTGAGGTGCTTCTGGCTCAGGCCTATCGTCGAGCCCAGAGCATCATGGGTGACGGTGACGCACGATCCACGGCGCTCTATGCCGCATCGTTTGGCAAGAACCCTGAATTCGCCTCCTTCTACCGTAGTCTTCAGGCTTATCGCGAAGGGTTCAAGAGCAAATCCGACGTCATCGTGGCTGACCCGCAGTCGGACTTCTTCCGTTATTTCCGTTCGTCTGGCGTAAGAAGCTTAAGCGGCGGTGAGTCGTCGAAGTAAGGACGCCCCGGATGCCCGCCTGGCTCTTACCGGATCAGATCTCTGACGTTCTTCCTGCTGAGGCGACTCGTCTTGAGTCGCTTCGTCGCAGGCTTCTCGATCTCTATGCATCGTATGGCTACGACCTGATTCAGCCGCCGATGATTGAGCATGTTGAGTCACTCATGATTCATCAGGCTCGTGATCTTGATCTTCGAACCTTCAAGCTCGTGGACCAGGCCAGTGGCCGTTTGCTGGGTCTTCGTGCTGACATCACCCCGCAGGCCGCGCGCGTTGATGCCCATCAGATCCAGAATCAGGGCGTCACCAGGCTCTGTTATGCAGGTTCAGTGCTTCACGCCCAGCCGGCGGGTCTCTTGTCCTCGCGTGAGCCCGTTCAGGTGGGCTGCGAGCTTTTCGGGCACGAGGGGCTTGAGGCCGACCTCGAAGTGCAGGAACTCGCTCTGGCCTCGCTGGACGCCGCAGGCCTTGCCAAGGTTCGGCTCGACCTTTCCCATCGCGGGATTTTTCTTGCCTTGCGGGACGCCGACCTTCTCTTAGCGGCGCTCGAGACCGAGACCCTCGCGGCTTTGCAGTCGAAGGACCGACCGCGTCTTGAGGCCTTGGCCAAGGGTTTTCGTGCCGACACGGCTGGCGCCTTGATGGCCCTGCTTGATCTCTATGGCCCTGCCAGTGGCCCGGGCAATGTCATTGATCGCGCTCGCGCAAGCCTTCCCAGGATGGCGGCCATCGACGCGGCTTTGGATCGACTCCAAGCGGT
>JBBAQV010000110.1:1137-3361 GCA_040400125.1 Burkholderiaceae bacterium | reverse complement strand
GGTTGAGCCACCGGTTTGGCGAATGCCGCCTGCGGGGCAAGCCAGGCCCATGCGCTGATGACTAAAAACACCCCCCAGGCAAGGGTTTGCCTGGGTTTGAAGGGCTGGGAATGGCGGGGCAAGCAGGACATGATGTTCGCAGTGTAGCCAACGTTCCTAGGCCAGGCGATTAGAATTGCCCCTAGATCCTCGATCCGCAAACCACGAACCAAGGAGCAAGCATGGGATTTCTCAAGGGCAAACGCATTTTGATCACTGGCCTTTTGTCCAACCGCTCAATTGCCTATGGCATTGCCCAGGCCTGTCATGCCCAGGGGGCCGAACTCGCCTTCACCTATCAGAACGAACGATTTGAGGAACGGGTGAAAGAGATGGCCGCAGAATTTGGCAGCTCCCTTTGTTTTCCTCTGGATGTTGCCGAAGACGAGCAGATTGAAAAGTGCATGCGCGACCTGGCTGCCCACTGGCCTCAGCTTGACGGCCTGGTGCACGCGATTGCTTTTGCACCCCGCGAGGCCATCGCGGGCGACTTCCTGGAAGGCCTGTCGCGGGAATCCTTTCGCATTGCCCATGAAATCTCTGCTTACAGCTTTCCGGCACTGGCGAAAGCAGCCATGCCGATGATGCAAGACAAGGGCGGCGCTATGGTGACGCTGTCTTATCTGGGTGCAGAAAAGTTTGTGGCCAACTACAACACCATGGGCCTGGCCAAGGCAAGCCTTGAGGCCTCGGTGCGTTATCTGGCCAGCAGCGTTGGCCCAAAGAACATTCGTGTCAACGGCATTTCCGCAGGCCCCATCAAGACGCTGGCTGCAGCAGGTATTAAAAGCTTTGGAAAAATTCTTGACCTGGTGGAAAACATGTCGCCCCTGCGCCGCAACGTCACCATTCAAGACGTTGGCAACACGGCCGCTTTCTTGCTCTCTGATCTTGCCGGTGGAATTACCGGCGAGGTGACTTACGTTGATGCCGGCTTTAATACGGTTGCTCTTGGCATGCCCGAATAAATGGCACGCCGCATCGACGCCCGAATCCTGACGCCTTTTGGCGCGGCTTCGGGAATGGGCAACTGGCGAACCGCGTCGCGCTATGCCCAGATGCTTCGAGCAAGCGGCATCAATGCCTCCATCTACGAACCAAAAGACATTGCTGATGCCTGTGTGTCGTCTGGGCAGCGTGCGGTTGCGGTGGTGCTCAATGGCATTCGTTCCCATGAAGAGATCAAGTCGTTCCGCGCTGCCGGCATTCCGGTGCTGCTGGTGGTCACAGGCACTGATCTCTATGGGGCGTTAAAGCCCAGCCAGGAAGGCTCTGATCGTTACCGCGCTGCTGAAGAGTCGCTTCACTTAAGTGAAACCATTGTCACCCTGCAAAGCGAAGCTCAGCGCGAGATTCAATCCCGTTGGCCAGATCTTGCCGACCGGGTTCACTGCATCTTTCAGACATCCCCCGCGCGAAAACCCCATGCGCCGCAGATCACGGCCAACAGCAAAACCGTTCGCTTTCTAATTGCTGCGCACATCCGCGAAGAGAAGGACCCACGCACTGCCTTTCTGGCCTTTCATCATGCCTTTCCGGAAGGCTGGGCAACCCGCCCCGATGGCGGTAAGGTGCCGGTGCGCCTCATTCATGTTGGAAGCCATCAAGACCGAACCCTGGCGCAAGAGCTGATCAATTTGGGTTCGAAGTATCCGGGCATTCTTGTGGAAGGGGCGCTCACTCATGCCCAGACCATGCGGCAGATGACCCACGTCCACGCGCTCTTGCAGCCTTCGGTCTCCGAAGGCGGTGCGCTGGTTGTGCCCGAAGCCATTGCCTGTCGCTGCCCGGTGATTGCATCGGCCATTCCCGCGCATCTGGGTCAGCTGGGGCCAAACTATCCCGGGCTTTTTCAGGTGGGTGATGTCGAAGGGCTGGCTCGCCTGCTCACGGCCTTTGTGGCTGATGAGGGTTTTAACCAGAAGCTTCGGCAAACCCTGGGGGTATTGGCACCAAAACTGACTTCGCCTGCCCATGAGCGAGACGAGTTGGTTAGACTTGTACGTCGAATGGCCGACCCTGGCCTGAAAGATTTTTAGACACTGGCTAGACATTCATCATGAGCATTTCAACCCCTACAAGCCCTGCATCGTCCAACGTTCAGCCCCCCAAGCGGCTAACCGAACTCGCCCATGGCGGAGGCTGCGGCTGCAAGATTGAACCGGCGGTGTTGTCCGAAATTCTT
>JBBAQV010000110.1:0-1127 GCA_040400125.1 Burkholderiaceae bacterium | reverse complement strand
TGCCGGCAGGCGTTTTGCCCAAGGAACTGCTGGTGGGAACTGAAACCAGTGACGACGCTGCCGTCTGGCGTTTGAATGACCAGCAGGCCTTGGTGGCCACCACCGACTTCTTTATGCCCGTGGTGGACGACCCCTATGAATTTGGCCGCATTGCTGCCACCAATGCCATCTCAGACATTTACGCCATGGGGGCCAAACCCATTTTCGCTCTGGCTTTGGTGGGTATGCCTGTGAATGTTCTGCCCAAAGACACCATTGGGAAAATTCTTGCGGGCGGTCAGTCCATCTGTACCGAAGCGGGCATTCCCATTGCCGGTGGCCACACCATTGATTCGGTCGAGCCCATTTATGGCCTGGTGGCTTTGGGCCTTGCCCATCCTGATCACATTCGCCGCAACCGAGACGCCCGCGAAAGCGATCTTCTTATTCTTGGCAAGGGCCTTGGTGTTGGCATTTACTCCGCTGCATTGAAAAAAGAAAAGCTTTCGGCAGAAGGTTATGCCGCAATGATTCGCTCCACGACTCAACTCAACACGGTGGGCGCAGACCTGGGTGCCAACCCCTCGGTGCATGCACTCACCGATATCACCGGCTTTGGCCTTGCTGGCCATCTTTTGGAAATTGCGCGCGGCTCAGACCTTGACGCCGCCATTGCCATGTCAAAGCTTCCCGTCTTGCCAGGCGTCATGAATTACATTGATCAAGGCTTTTTCACCGGTGCGTCCACCCGCAACTGGCAGGGCTATGGCCAGGATGTGGAACTGCAAGACGGCTTGCCTGAATCCGCAAAGATTCTGCTCAGTGACCCGCAGACCAGCGGCGGGCTTTTGGCCACCGTCAGCCCAGAAGCCGCACCCGCGGTATTGAAGGCCTTTCATCAGGCGGGCTTCGATCACGCCTGCGTGATTGGCGAACTCACAGCCCGCGCGGGGCCCCGTTCCGCGGTGCGGGTGGCCTCATAACCATTCACTACCATGCAGACCTACCTTGATCTGATGCGCCATGTGATGGACCATGGCGCGCAAAAAACCGACCGCACCGGCACCGGCACGCTTTCTGTGTTTGGCTATCAAATGCGCTTTCCTCTTTCGGAAGGTTTCCCGATGGTCACCACCAAAAAGCTTCAC
>JBBAQV010000109.1:0-3382 GCA_040400125.1 Burkholderiaceae bacterium | reverse complement strand
GCCGAGTTGAAGTCTGAGTGGCTTGGGACGGCCGCGCGGGTCGGTATCACCGCCGGTGCATCGGCACCCGAGGCGCTTGTTCAGGGGCTTATCGACGCCATCAAAGAGCTCGGCGCTTCGACGGTGCGCAAGCTTCCCGGTGTGGAAGAGCATGTGCGTTTTCCAATGCCCAAGGGACTTTCCTGACAGAAAGCGGAGGGTCTTGATCGAGGGGATGCGCTAGAATCGCGTTCGCGTGCCGATGTAGCTCAGATGGTAGAGCAGCTCATTCGTAATGAGAAGGTCGAGGGTTCGATTCCTTTCATCGGCACCACACTTCGTGGCCTGAGCCCCTCAGGCCCCCCAGGCCCCTCAGGCCATTTGTCTGTCCATTCTGACCTCCACAGCTTGCCCGAAGCTTCGCAAGGTATTACCATAAATTATCTCGTAACACCTTGGAGGTCTTATGTCGACCACGCTCACGATCAAGGGGCAAGTCACCATTCCCAAACAGATCCGCGATGCCCTGGGCTTGCACCCCGGCATGCCGGTGGACTTCGCGGTTAACCAGAACGGCGAAGTGGTGATCCACAAGGCCGAGGGCTTGGCCAAACGCAAGCCCGATCGGTTTGAGGCTGCTCGCGGCAAGGCCGATATTAAATGGCGTACTAAAGATCTGATGGCACTGCTGCGCGATGACGCAGGACATGAGGCCTGATGCTGGTCGACACGAACGTTCTGGTGGACGTCTTTGAAAACGACCCGGACTGGGCTGACTGGTCGATTGCGCAGCTGCAGGCGCAGTCGAAAGTGCATCGACTGGTCATCAACCCCATTATCTATTCCGAGCTTTCGTTAACGTTTTCCACCGTCGAGGCACTGGACCAGGTGCTCGACCGCATGGGTCTGCGTATGGTGGAAATCCCCAAACCCGCCCTTTTTCTCGCGGGCAAGGCTTTTGTTCAATACCGTAGAAGTGGTGGTGTGAAAAACAATGTGCTTGGCGATTTTTTCATAGGTGCCCACGCCGCTGTGAGCGGCCTGCCGGTGTTAACCCGGGACACTCGGCGATATAAAAATTATTTTCCTAGCGTCCGGTTGGTGGGTGTCACACCATAGCCTTGCCAAAACTTTCACCAGCTTCCAATATTGGGCATCGACACCCAGGGCTCAGCGGGCTCAAGCGGGCCACCCTCTTGAAGCAATTCAATCGAAATTCCGTCGGGTGAGCGAACAAAGGCCATGTAGCCGTCTCTTGGCGGGCGATTGATGGTGACGCCGGCATCCATCAGTTTCTGGCACTGCGCATAGATATCTTTCACCTGGTAGGCAAGGTGCCCAAAGTTTCTTCCCCCGGTGTAGACCTCTGGGTCCCAGTTGTGGGTGAGCTCCACCTGGGCGTCTTCATCGCCGGGCGCGGACAGGTACACCAGAGTGAATCGCCCGGCGGGGACATCCTTACGCCGGACTTCCTGAAGCCCCAAAGCGTCTCGATAAAACGCCAAAGACTTCTCAAGATCAGTGACCCGGACCATGGTGTGTAGGTATTTCATGAACCTTATCTCCTAAAATGTTGTCTGCATCTTGAATTCAACGGATTTCTGAATCACGGCACGTTCGAAATGTCTTTTAACCACTCGGGACTTTTATGACCTATCTCATTCTTGGACTCATCATTTTCATCGCCACCCACTCGCTTCGAATTGTGGCAGATGACTGGCGCGGCCAGATGGTGAATCGCCTTGGGGCGCTTCCCTGGAAAGCCTTGGTTTCAGTGCTCTCTTTGGTGGGCCTGATTCTTATCGTGCAAGGCTACAGCGCAACGCGTCAAGCGCCGGTCTTGCTGTGGCAGCTTCCATTCTGGATGTCTCATCTGGTTTCGTTACTCATGCTCTTAAGCTTTGTATTGCTGATCGCCGCTTATGTTCCAGGCAACCACCTTAAAGCGGCGATGGGCCACCCCATGGTGATTGCGGTCAAGGTCTGGGCGTTTTCCCACCTCTTGGTGAACGGCACTCTGGCTGATCTCATTTTGTTCGGTGCTTTGCTTGCGTGGGCGGTGCTCAGTTTTCGTGCAGCTCGACAGCGTGATCGTCGCGATGGAGTGACTCGTGTTGCGGGGCGTTGGCTGCCAACCGCCATCACTCTTGTGGTGGGCGCCGGAGCCTGGGCCTGGTTTGTGTTCCACGGCCATGTCTGGCTGATTGGTGTGAAGCCCATTGTGATGGGTGGCTAAGGCCAAACAAATTAACAAGGACGAATCATGACTTCGAATTCCGCATCAAAAACCATCATTGCCACCGAACATGCTCCCAAGGCCATCGGCACCTATTCTCAAGCGGTCCGGGTGGGGCAGACGGTCTGGCTCTCGGGGCAGATCCCGCTTGATCCCTCCACCATGCAGATGGTGGGCGATGACTCTGCCGAAGGGGTAGCCTTGCAGATTCACCAGGTGTTTAAAAATCTTGCGGCCGTTGCGAAGGCTTCCGGCGGGTCACTGGCTGACATCGTCAAGCTGAATTTATTCCTGACTGATCTCTCTCACTTCGCTAAGGTCAATGAAATTATGGCCATCTACTTCACTGAACCTTACCCAGCACGAGCGGCTGTGGGCGTGGCCAGCCTGCCCCGAGCGGCAGCCTTCGAAGCCGAGGCGGTGATGGTGGTCCCCGGCTAGTTCCCCTCGCACTAACGCCGACCCACTCATGCCCAAGAGCTCGGCGCCACCGGTTTCCCCTTTCCCCGAGAGCCTGCACAAGCTTGGGCTTTCCCGATGGGTTGATCTTGTCTTGCACTTCCCATCCCGCTATGACAATGAGTCTCAGCTTTGGACTCTTGATCAGGTGGTTCCTGGCCAATTTGCCCAGGTGCAGGTGGTGGTGATTTCCAGCCGAATCCAGTTTCGCCCAAGACGGATGCTGGTGGTCGAGGTTGAAGACAGCACGGGCCGCGCTTTGCTTCGGTTTTTGCACTTCAAGGATTCTCAGAAGAATGCATTCCCTCCGGGGCAAAAGCTTCGGGTCTTGGGCGATGCCCGACGATCCTTGGCTGGCGTTGAATTTATTCATCCACGAATTCGTGCGGGATGGATGGATCCCCTCACCCTTGAGGCTAAACCTCTGGTGCCGGTGTATCCCACCACCGCCGGCGTGTCGCAGATCAATCTGCGTCGATGGGTTCATCAGGCACTGCTGCACGCGCTGCCTCGTGAGTGGCTTTCCGCCTCCATGCTTGAGTCCAATGGGCTGATGCCTCTGCCGGATGCCATCCGCCTGATTCATGAGCCTCCTGCCGATGCGCAGGACACTGGGCTGATGAATGAACTCAGCCAGCGAGAGGGTGCTGCATGGAACCGCATTCGTTTTGATGAGCTCCTGGCGCAGCAGGTGGTGTTGCGCCGTGC
>JBBAQV010000108.1:1193-3394 GCA_040400125.1 Burkholderiaceae bacterium | reverse complement strand
TGCCGAGGGTGACAAAGCCCCAGCCCATCAGCGACAGGCTGCGGGAATGGTTCAAGGAATGTGCCTCTGCAGTTGGCGGTAACGGCGGCATGATTGCGGACGTTGACAGTCACGACATTCCGCCTGATCCGGTGGTGGTGGAATTTTCGCGCGAAGCCTTGGCGCGGCTGGATGAGATCACGCGCGAGATCCACAAGTATCGCACCGAACATGAGAACTCGCCGCTTTCGGACATGAAGAGCCGGTCACGGGAACTTGCCATGCGCTTGTCGCTGGTGGTGTCTCAATCATGCCGAGAGGACAAAATCAGCGCCGAAAGCCTGTCGTGGGCTTATGATTTTGTGCGGTTCTATACGGATCGCGTCATCGCGCTGATGGAAAAGAACATGAGCGTGAACGACTTCCACGACACCTGCAATCGCACGATTGAGGTGATCCGCAAGAGCGGTTTGCGCGGGGTGACGGATCGCGACCTGTTGCGGCAGGTGCCTAAGCTGCGGGGCATGAAGCCGCGCGAGCGGGAGGAGGTCTTTCAGGTTTTGGTCAATGATTACGGGATCATAAAGGCCGAGCGCGCGGGCGGTGTTGGCCGCCCGACAAAAGCATGGATGACGGCGCCCGACCCCGAATAATTCCCCTTGCAACACACAAGGCAACGTGCCATGGTGGCGGTGTTGGAAGAGAAGGAGAGACGGAATGTCTGACAACGTAGAAGCGTTGTGCCGTGACTGGCTTGACGCAAAGCGCGAAGAAAACGCCGCTAACGCCAAGCGCCTGAAGATCGAGGAGCAACTCGTCCAGGCGCTGGAAATCCCAGAAGAGGGAAGCAAGACCCACAAGATGGACGGCTTCAAGGTGACGGTGACGCAGCCGATCACGCGGAAGCTGGACGTGGATGTTTGGGCCAAGGTGGAGAGCCATTGCCCTGTGGCAATGCGCCCGGTCAAGATCAAGTTTGAGGCTGACGCGACGGGCTGCAAATGGCTGCAAAGCAACGAGCCGCAAATCTGGAAGAAGATTGCAAAGGCGTTTGAAACCAAGCCCGGCAAGGTGGGCTTTAAGGTCGAGGAAATCTGATGGCAATTAACCTTTCCAGCCTGAGCCGCCCGCAATCGGGCAGGCCGATCATTGCGACGCTGTTTTCCGAGCCGGGGCTTGGCAAGACGACGCTTGCGGCCATGTTTCCGAAGCCCGTATTTATTCGGGCCGAGGACGGCACGGCCAGCCTTGACGGGCATCCTGACGCGATGCTGTTTCCGGTGGCCAAAAGCACAAGCGACGTGTTTGACGCCATTGAGGCGCTGGCATCGCAGGAGCATGACCGCAAGACGCTTGTGGTGGATAGCGTGACGCAATTTGAAAAGATCGCCCAGCGCGAGATCATCGACGCGGAGGCGAACCCCAAAGCCAAGAACATGGCAGCAGCGCATGGCGGATATGGCAAGGCCTTTGGGATGCTGGACAAGAAGCATCAGGACTTGCGCGAAGCGGCTGACTATCTGGTGACGGATCGCGGGATGAACGTGGTCTTTATTGCCCACGCCACGACCGAGGAACTGGATCTGCCGGATGTGGACAAATACAGTCGATACACGATCCAGTTGCATCGAAATCGGCAATATGACTGCGTCCATCACTACTCGAACAATGCCGACATGGTGGCATTCATTCGGCTAAAGACGCTTTTGCGCGGCACGGAAAGCGGCAAGAAGCGCGCAATATCTGACGGTGAGCGGGAAATCATCTGTTTCCCGGTCGCGTCGAACATCTCGAAGAACCGTTTCAACATCACGGAACCCATTCCGTTTGATTTGGCCGGTTCTTTCCCGTTTGAGCAATATGTGGCGAAGTAAAGGAGAAATCGCACATGACTAAAGGCGAATACCGCGTCGGCATCAACTTCAACCCCAGCGGCGATGATCTGGTTGGCCAGATCAAGCGGGCTGCTGCTGACTTGATTGACTTGATCGAAACGATCCCGGTTTCGGGCAAGAGCAATGACCACGTGGTTGAGACCATGCGGCTGCGCGCTCTGGCGCAAACGCATGTCGAAGACGGCGCCATGTGGGCTGTTAAAGCCGCAACGAAACCCGCACCACAAAACTAAGGAGAGAACAATTGGACCTGCACGGCTTTAACGCAGCAGAAATCGAACCGAATGCACCGCGCGACCCCATCCCTGCGGGGTGGTATAAGGCGGT
>JBBAQV010000108.1:0-1093 GCA_040400125.1 Burkholderiaceae bacterium | reverse complement strand
AAATCGAACCGAATGCACCGCGCGACCCCATCCCTGCGGGGTGGTATAAGGCGGTCGTGTCGGAGAGCATTGAGAAACCGACCAAGGCGCAGACGGGCAGCTATTTGCAGCTGACGCTGGAAGTGATCGAGGGCGAACACGCGGGGCGAAAGGTGTTTGAGCGCCTGAACCTGAAGAACCCCAACGCCCAGGCTGTGGAGATTGCGCAGCGGTCGCTTTCTGGCATCTGCCGCGCGATTGGCGTCATCACGCCGCGCCATTCGCAGGACTTGCATGACAAGCCCATGATGATCAAGGTGAAGGTCACGCCAGAGCAGAATGGCTACAGCGCAGGTAACGAGATTGCCGAATATGCCGAGGTGCAGAAGTCTGCGCCGGTGGCATCTTCTGGCGGGGCAACGCCGCCTTGGAAGCGCAGCGCGTAACGTCTGACAATGTTAACGGCCCTGCGGGGCCGTTGATATGGTGAGATGGAGAAGCAGCATGACCATTGGCGAACTGAAGAAGATCATTGATTCGATCCACGAATTGCACGGGCCAGATGCGCGCGCATGTTTTGTATATCAACGCGCATCGGGGCGCACAGGCCGTGGAGATATTACATCGTTCAAGGTAAGCCTTGGGCATGAGTTGCTGAAGTTCGTGACTTTCAACCTGGATTATCCGCGCGGCAAGGAAGAATAACATGGACCTGACGCCGCACATAACGCCGCCCACGGTGGCGGCTATTTACGCGCATTACGTCGCAAAGAGAAAAGACGCGCACCGCCCGCATTTGGGAGGCTCGCAGATCGGCAACGAATGCGCCCGCGCGCTGTGGTTTATGTTCAGGTGGATGGATGCGGCCACGTTTGAGGGGCGACATCTGCGTCTGTTCGAGACGGGCGACCGCGAAGAGGGCAGGCTGGTGGAGAACCTGCGGGCCGTTGGCGTGACGGTCTGGGACCGTGATCCTGACACTGGCAAGCAGATCCGATTTACCGCCTGCGATGGTCACTTTGCGCTGTCGCTGGACGGGGTGGGCGAGGGATTCAAGGAAAGCAGCCAGCCGCACACGCTTGAATTTAAGACGATGAGCGACAAGAATTTCAAG
>JBBAQV010000107.1:0-3472 GCA_040400125.1 Burkholderiaceae bacterium | reverse complement strand
ATGGCTCGGTACGCTCTTCGTACTTCAGGCCCAGCAGCTTCAGGCCGTCAACGTAGGTCTGAATCCACTCTTTTCGGTCGCCAACATCCTTCTCAAACTCACCAATCAACTCTCCACCCAGAGAATCCACGTCTCCATCGGCCATGTATTCGACCAAGTTGGCGTCAAAGTCTTCTTTGCTGGGTTTTTTGGGCGTCAATTCGATCTCGACATCGCCCATATCAAGGCCAATTCGGTCAGCGCCTTCGATTTCAATCTCAATCTCTGGCTCCATGCTGGATGCAAGACCTAATGGCGCGGCGTACAAGCCTTTTTCGACGTTCATGGGGTGTCCTCAGACTGAATAATACCGCTGATTGCGGCGATGACTGATGGGCTCGTCCGGTTCGTCGGACTCCAAACGCAAAAAACCACCTTGCCGGAAGCGAATCAGTCCCTGCGTGGCCGAGTCGGTCAAGTCGTCGTGCTCTGCGTTGGGGAAAGATGCCATCTCGTCAATCAATTCATGCGCCCATCGTTTGTCAGGTGCCCATACTTTACCCGATCGGAACAGATCAGTCACGGAATTTAGGCGGACAAACTTGTCGTTACCCCTGCTCGGCGTGTATTCACTCACCACAATCCCCATTTGCCGCAGCTCAAAGATCAAAGGCGCACCAGCAGCCTTCGCTTCGATCACGCAAGCATCAGGCTCCCACTCCTTGTACATCCGAAACGCCGTGTCCTTGAGCTCAGGGAACTCCATGCGCTTCTTGAAGGCGTCCAGCAAGATGATGTTCACATTGTTGGGATCGTCGTTCAGATGGAAAACGCCCCAAGTTGTGCAGGCGGAGTAGTCGTTTCGCTCTCCCTTGGTAAAGGCCGTGTCCCAAGACTGAATCACAAACTCACAAGCAGGCGGACGGTCCGATTCCCAAATCTTCCACCAGTCACGCTTGACCAAAGCACCCTCTTCACCAGTCGGCCGCTGTTGGTACTGAGCATTCCACTTCGCCGCAGGCAGTTCTTCCTTCAGCGCTTCCAGTTCTTTCAGGCTCCAGAACTCTGGCCACAGCGCATTCCCAGAAGGCAAGATGGCCGGCAGCTCAACCACGTCCCACTCGTTTCCCTTTTCCCGAGACGCCGCATCCTTCAGAGCCCGCCCGATCAAGTCCTTGTCTGACCACCGCGTAGCAATGATGATGATCGCGCCGTTAGGCTGCAGACGCTGACGAGGGCCAGAGGTGTACCACTCATACGCCTTGTCATAGATCGTCGTGTCCCCAGCCGCCGCCAACGCAGCTTCACCTTCCGTGTGTGGATCGTCAATGATCACCACGTCAGCACCCCGGCCAGTCATCGTACCGCCCACACCAATAGCGAAGTATTCCCCGTCATGGTTCGTCGACCACCGCCCCGCCGCCTTCGAGTCCTGCCTCAACGACACATCAGGAAACACCTCCGCGTACTGCTCACTCATCACCAAGTTACGAACCTTTCGGCCAAAGCCCACAGCCAGTTCGCCAGTGTTCGATGCCTGCATCACCTTCTTGCCGGGATACTTCCCCAAGAACCACGACGGAAACAAGTACGACCCAAACTCAGACTTCGTGTGACGAGGCGGCAACGAGATCGCCAGCCTCTTTATCGTCCCATTGGCCACCCCCTCAAACTTCTTGGCCAACACCGCATGATGCCGCCCATGAATAAACCCCGGCCACATCTTCTTCACATACGCCATGAAACTCTCTTGGCACTTCTCCCGCTCAAGCGCCCGCTTGTACTCATCCATCTGGTGCAAGAACTTCTCCTGCTCCCCAGCCGGCAAGCTCGCAATCAACTCCTCAATCTTCTCAATCATGCCCACACCTCACAGCGAAGCTCGAAATTTTTTTCCATGGCCGTTCACTCCAAATTCTTGAAATTGATGTACACCGGCCGCACCGTTCGACCCTTCTTCTTCAACCGCTTCAACACCCCCAACTCAACCAGCCGGTCCACGATCTCCTTCGTGTTCCCCAACCCCATCTTCCCACGCGCATACGCAATGTCACGGTAACTCGGCGAGTACCCAAACTTCTTCCACCACTCATCAATCACAATAAACACTTCCCTCTGCGCTGGACTCATCTCCATCTCCCAACATTCCGCCTCGCTCTTGTCACGCTTGGCCATCTTCCGGTTGTAAATCTGCTCATGTTTCATCTTCGTCACCCCTGAAACGTTTCAGGGGTCCCACCATAAAGTTCTAATTCCAGAAAAATATACCCCCCCCGGCCCTTGAATTTGGAATGATATGGGGGTACTTGCGCTGGTTTGAGTGGAATAGTATGTAGCGTCGGGCGGGAGTCGCTCAGCCAAAAGCGGGGGGTCGGGGGGCGGTGGGGTCGCCCACCACATCACCAGAACCCAAAGCCCCAGCCCCATCATCATCACCCGGCGCAGCGTCACACATGGCCGCATCACCCGCTGAATCACCCAGTTCTAATACTTCGGCGCTATCATCGTTTATATAACCCCGTGATTCTGGAGCCTCGCCCGGGTTTGCGAGTTCATCAATTAATGAATTGGCTTCTATATCGACCGCGTCACCCGTGTTTAGCATAAGCGCCTTTAGCTCTGACATGATGCGAGCGCGCGCATCCTCGCTGCTGGAAATAGTCCGCACTTCTTTGCGCTCAGTGAAGGCCGCGACTTCAGTGACAGTGCCGAGAACCTTTGCAGCATTGACGCGCACCGCTGACTTTTCGCCCGGGTTTGTCGCCACTTCAACGAGGGTTTGTATCACCAAGGCCCGCAAAGCCGCTGGGGTTCTATGTTCAGCAGCCGCCTGCGCCAGCTTGAATGCTTCAATCTCAGCCTTGACTCTATCGTCACGGGCCAGCGCGTAGGGTTTGCTAGTCATTGTCGCCTTACTTTTGACGTCATACGCGCCCCGATAAGCATCGGCCTTAGTCGCACCGGCAGCAACAGCACGGGCAAATTTTCTTTGCTTTGGGGTTAGCTCACGGGAAACACCGGAACCGAGGAGAGCATCCAGTGGCATTGTCTCTAATGCTTCTCGGGCTTGCTTACGTGATAGCGGTCTAATGGTGGGTTTGGTATTCATGCGGTGGAATATACAGGAACAGCAGCAGAGCAGGCAAGGCCGCAAGGCTTCGCCACTTACCCGCGCCCACCTTACCCCAGCACCACACCGCCAGCAGGACCGCCAACGCCCGGCAGCAGGACCACACCCAGCAGGACCGCCCAGCACCGGGAAACGGTCCAAGGCCGGGAAACGATACAACCCGCCACACAATCCCCCCATGCACTCACCACAGCAGCACCAACGCCGCAGGGCTTCGCCCAGCAAACACCCCCCGGACATATTCCCCAGCAGCATAAGAACCCCCAGCAACAAAACAACTCTATCTGAACCAATCATAATATAAGCCCCCTAACGCAGTATCATATATAGACCAAGACAACCCGCCCACACCGGGCACACCAT
>JBBAQV010000106.1:0-3521 GCA_040400125.1 Burkholderiaceae bacterium | reverse complement strand
CGCTATTGTCTTCGCTTATGCCATTTCATGTCCGCTATCGTTTCCCCCGTGTGATGAAGACGCTTTTGCAATCCGGCTGTCTGAGCCTGGTGCTTGCTCTCACCCTTGCTGGCCAGGCGCTGGCTCAGTCGGGCGCTGCCCCGCAGACGCCCGGCATTCGGGTAGATGAACCCTCTCGGCTGCGCAACCTGGTACCTGCCGAGGATCTTGAACGGGCGGCTGCACGACAGTTCAGCCAGATGAAACAAGAGGCGGCCAAGAAAAATGCCCTGGCCGGAGATGACCACCCTCAGCTCGTCCGACTCCGCACCATCGCCAACCAGCTTCTGCCGCACACCCCGCGATGGAATCCCGAATCCAAACGTTGGGCATGGGAAGTGCAACTCTTTGGATCTCAGGCGATTAATGCCTTCTGCATGCCTGGGGGAAAGATTGGTTTTTACATCGGGATTTTAGAAAAGCTCCAACTGACCGATGACGAGGTGGCCATGATCATGGGTCATGAAATGGCTCATGCCCTTCGGGAACACTCCCGAGAACGTCTGGCCAAGAACCAGATCACCGGGATTGGCGCTGGGCTTTTGTCATCCATTCTTGGGCTTGGCGATGTTGGACGTGTCGCTCTTGACTATGGCGCACAGCTCACCATGTTGAAGTTTTCTCGCGACGATGAAAGCGAGGCGGACCTGATTGGAATGGATATCGCAGCCCGGGCGGGCTACGATCCCCGAGCCGGGGTGAGTCTGTGGCGCAAAATGACCGCAGCTTCCAAAAATGCCCCGCCGCAATGGCTTTCCACTCACCCCACAGGCAAGAATCGAATTGCAGAAATTGAGCGGCATCTTCCCGCTGTTATGCCGCTATATCGAAGCGCTCAAAAAGGGCCCACCCAGAACAGCCCTACAAACTAGGGGCTTACACCCCACTGGTCGCGATAGGACTTCACGGCCTCTTGATGCTGCGAGAGCTCGGGGTGATCACTTTCTTTCAGGAAGGTGAGCAGTCCCCCAAGGGTTGCGATGGCAATGACCGGAATGCCAAAACGATCTTCCACTTCTTGCACGGCCGAATGGGCGGTGGGTTCGGCGGCCGTTCCGCCGCGCTCCATACGGTCCAAGGCAATCAGGACCCCAGACGGTGTCGCTCCAAGGGCTTGAATAATTTCAACCGACTCACGCACGGAGGTTCCGGCGGAGATGACATCATCCACAATCAGTACCCGGCCTTTGAGCTCAGCCCCCACCACCAGCCCGCCCTCACCGTGGTCTTTCACTTCTTTTCGATTGTAGGCAAAACCAATGTCACGGCCCTGTTGCGCCAGGGCTACCGCTGTTGCACTGGCCAGCGTGATGCCTTTGTAAGCCGGGCCATAGAGCATGTCGGCCTTGAGGCGGCCATCAAACTCCGCAGCCAAAAAAGTCTTCGCATAAAAATGCGCCAGAGTGCCCAGCATACCGCCATGATGGAAAAGCCCAGCATTAAAAAAATAAGGTGATTCACGGCCGGCCTTGGTCATGAAGCGGCCAAAACGAAGCACGCCCGAATCGATTGCAAAACGAATGAAGGCCTGATCGATGGGCTCTTGGTGGCTAGAATGGTGCGAATTCATAGACCGAAATATACCGCTTTTAGGAGCCCAAACTTTGCGCATTATCTCGCTCAATCTGAATGGCATTCGTTCTGCAGCCACCAAGGGGGCCATGAAATGGCTTGGCCACCAACATGCTGATGTGGTTTGTGTTCAGGAACTGAAAGCCCAAGAGACTGATCTTCAAGACGAACATCTCTCCATTCTTCATGATGGGCGACATCTTCAAGGCCACTTTTTCACAGCCCAAAAAAAGGGGTACAGCGGTGTGGGTCTCTTCACCCATCACCCATCGCCCAAGATCATTCGGGGCATCGGCATTCAAGAGTTTGACGATGAAGGTCGGGTCTTGCGTGCTGACCTCGACACCCCGAATCAGCTTCTTTCAGTGGTGAGTGTCTACCTGCCCTCGGGCTCAGCTTCGGAGGATCGTCAGGCGTCCAAGTTTCGTTTTCTTAAAGGCTTCTTGCCCATTCTTGAACAATGGTTTGCTGAACATAAGGCGTCCGGTCGAGAGTTTGTTGTCTGTGGAGACTGGAACATTGCTCATCATGAGATTGACCTAAAAAATTGGAAAGGCAATCTCAAAAACTCGGGCTTTCTGCCTGAAGAGCGAGCCTGGCTGACGCAGGTGCTGGATGAGTTGGGTTGGGTCGATGTCTTTCGAAGGCTTGACCCAAGGCCCGAGCAATACACCTGGTGGAGCCAACGAGGACAGGCTCGGGCCAAGAATGTTGGCTGGCGTATCGACTATCAGATGGCCACCCCTGGAATAGCGGCCGTCGCTCAGTCAACCTTCATTCACACCGCGGACCGTTTTTCAGATCATGCACCTCTGGTGATTGACTATGCCACTGAGCATCGATAACCACACCCTCTTTGGCAGCACGCTTTCGAAACTTCAAAACCTGTAAATCTTTAGAAATTAAAGCGCACGGCCGAAAGCTGTAGGCAAGATCAAGAAAAATCTGATCGGCCTTGTCCTTGCATCGCCAGGGTGCGCGTTGAATTTCGGCGTCATCGATCACAGTCGAGCAGTCCCGCCAACGCTGAAGAATCAATAGCTGCTGCGGCTCACTTAATTGAAATTTTTCTCGGGCGATCACGTCCTGCAGTTCGGCAAGCGTCTGAGCACTGGCCAGAGGCTGCAGCCCACCCCGCGTCAAGGCCTGCCGCATCGGCTCGAACGCGGGATCCTGAAATACAAACAGGTCAAGTAAGACATTGGTGTCAATCACCACAACCTGGCTGTCCAAGAGAACGCCTTGTGCAATCGCCAACTATCGTTCAGCCAGTATGGACTGGGCCACCCGCTCTGCGATCAGCATCACGGGTGCATTGGTATTGCCCGAAGTAATGGTGGGCATGGAGGAGGCATCCACCACCCGAAGCCTTGCCACGCCGCGAACACGGCACTGGGAATCCAGAACGGTCATTGAATTTTTGGTCTCGCCTTGTAATGAGACCTTACCCATCGCACAGGTGCCCACTGGATGAAAGATGGTGGTGCCAAGCTCAGAGGCCGCCCGAGCAAGATCCTCCTCGGTTTCATAACGCTGGCCTGGCATGAGTTCTTCGGGCGCGAAGCCCTTTAAAGCAGGGCTCTGCATGATTTTGCGAGTGGCGCGAAGCCCGGCAACCGCAACCGAGCGATCGTATTCAGTCGACAGGTACTGACAGTCAATCTTCGGCGGCTGCATCGCGTCTGGGTGTTTGGCATCCACCCGACCACGAGAAGTGGGACGCAGATTGCATACGCTTGGCGTAATGGCATTGAAGGTGTGCAGGGGTTCCCCAAATTTTGGCAGCGATAAAGGCTGGACATGCCACTCCATATTGGGGGTTGGCTCTGCCTCGTGACTTTTTGCAAAAGCGCCAAGTGTGGAGGGCGGCATGGTCATCGGGCCCGAGCGAAACAACGCGTATTGAAGCG
>JBBAQV010000105.1:0-3552 GCA_040400125.1 Burkholderiaceae bacterium | reverse complement strand
TGGGCTAGTAATGTTGCATTCAGATTCACTTGGGAACCCTTTTCATCAGTTTATTTCCACGCCTGCGTCAGACAAGATGCCAGACGCAGGCACGCGACTTCCCCTGAAGCTAATGTTTAGCCAACAAAGGGGTTTGCGAACGCGAACATCATGGCAATACCCACACCGATCAGGAATGCGGCGTCGATCAGACCAGCCAAGAGGAACATCTTGGTCTGAAGGGCGTCCATCAGTTCGGGTTGGCGAGCGGAAGCTTCAATAAATTTGCCTCCCATCATGGCGATACCAATACAGGCACCAATTGCGCCAAGACCAATGATCAGACCACAAGCAAGTGCAACAAAAGCGACGTTCGTCATAACAACTCCTCAGGGGTAAAAAATCAGTAAAGAAACCAGGCTCTGACTAAACATTTCAGTGCCCTTCATGAGCCTGGCCGATGTACACCAAGGTCAACATCATGAAGATGAAGCCTTGGAGCAAAACGATCAGGATGTGAAAAATCGCCCAGATGGACCCTGCAATCAAATGACCAAAAAAGCCAAAGAAGGTTGCAGTTCCGCCCAGCAGAGCGATCAAAAGAAACACGAGCTCGCCCGCGTACATATTGCCGAAAAGTCGCATGCCCAAGGACACCGTTTTGGCAGCGAACTCGATAATGTTGATGGCAAGGTTAGGGATCCAGAGCGCGGGATGAGCGCCAAAAGGGGCGCAGAAGAGCTCATGGATAAAGCCACCGAGGCCCTTGATTTTGACGCTGTAGTACAACATCAGCAGCAACACACCGATCGCGAGACCCAATGAAGCGTTAAGGTCAGCGGTAGGCACAATCCGGTGGTACTGGATCACGCTGTCCAAACCAGTCGCTGCGAAAATAAAGTGCGGCAACTCAACGGGAAGCAGATCAAGAGCATTCATGAAGACCACCCAAAGGAATACCGTCAGCGCAAGCGGCGCAATAAATTCACGATTGCCGTGGATGATGGCTTTGGACTGGTTTTCAACCAGCTCAACAACGATTTCTACCGCAGCCTGAAAACGACCAGGAACGCCCGAGGTTGCCTTGCGTGCAGCCAACCAGAGAAGAAAAATGACCAAGAGGCCCATCGTCACCGACCAGAAAAGGGTGTCGAGGTTAAGGATCGAGAAATCGACGATCGATGTCTGTGGCTTGCCCGTGGTGGTCAGATGGCCGAGGTGGTGAACAATGTATTCGGTTGCTGTCGGGGCGCTATTGGAAGCCATTGTGTTGAGTCACTCGCAAAGTTGTTTCGATCTTGATTCGACTGGTTTTTACATTCTTCACTGACTAAAACTTCCCGGCCCGGCGCCGATCCATTCGACGCTGCAGCCAGGGCGCAAACAACAGCGCCTTCAATGCCAAAACCACACCTGCTAAAAGACCTGCCCAAGAGAGCCGCTCAATGCTGAAAACCACCAACACCAGGAGCCCCACCGTCAGGCCAATCTTTACAAATTCTCCGACCAGCAAAATCGCTGGCGCAAACTGGGGCTGGCTTGCGCGCAAACGCAAGGCCAAAAGTGCATTCGGAACCACAACGGACCCTCCCCCAAAGACCAGTGAAAGGCCCACCCAAGGACCCCAAACCAGCCCGACTAACATTCCCGCCAAGAGCGTGACCACGGCCTGAAGAAAGACAGCGGTCAGCACGTTGTTTTAACCCCAATATCGTGTGGATTCTTTGTGAATCCTTCATGAACCCCTAGCGAAAACCCTGAAGAGTCTAGCGTTTCCCCCTACGACCTGTCAATTCAAAAGCTCGTGGCTGGACCGGGTTATTGCTCCTGAAGGCCGCCAGGAACGAGGCGATCAATCACGCCGTCAAGCTCATCAAAATTCGCAAACCGAACAAGCAACTCACCGCGACTTCCCCGACCAGGTTTTAGCAAGACCGGCAGACCAATCGCATCCGAGATCTGGTCGGCGATCCGAGACCAGTCTCGGGCATGAGCCTTGGCAGGGTCTCCAGGGCGTTTGACCCCGTTAGTCTTGGTGTCCGCCAAGTTGGGCAGGTCTTTTTGAACTTCTGCCACCAAGCGCTCCGTTTCGCGAACCGAGAGCTGATTGCGGACAATCTGTTCGGCCAAAGCCCTTTGATGGGCCGCCGGCAGAGATAAAAGGGCCCTTGCATGACCAGCGTCCAGCGACTGATCTTTCAGCATGGCCTGAACAGCCGCGGGCAGCTGCAGAAGTCGCAACAAGTTGGTTGTGGCACTTCGTGAACGCCCGACAGCGCTCGCTGCCTGCTCATGGGTGAGACCAAACTCTTGAATCAGGCGGTCAATACCCTGGGCTTCTTCCAACGCCGTGAGGTCTTCTCGCTGCAGGTTTTCGATCAGCGCCATGGCGAGCGCCGCCTGATCATCGACCTCGCGAACAATCACTGGCACTTCCTTAAGGCCGACCATCTGGGCAGCCCGAAAACGTCGTTCACCCGCAATAATTTCGTGGGTGGCCGCGCCCGTAGAGCGAATGGGACGCACAAGCAATGGCTGCATGATGCCTTGGCTGCGGATGGAGTCCGCCAGCTCTTGAAGGCTCTCGGGCTCCATCGACTGGCGAGGCTGGTATTGACCCGCCTGAAGAGCCGCCACCGCCAGGGACTGCTGGGCTGGCTGGGCTTGCAGGTTAGGCACCGCCCCACCCAAAAGGGCGTCGAGACCCCGGCCGAGACCTTTTTTCTTCGGATTACTCATTCAATATCGCTCCTCAACTTCAATCAACACCGACCGGCCTCAACCAGCCGCTCGATCGTCCACATGGGCCGAATCAACTGGCCCCTAGGCGGCCTACAAGCTCTTCCCCAAATTCGATATAGGCTCGTGAACCTCGAGACGAAGGGTCATAAATGATGCCTGGCTGTCCATAACTGGGGGCTTCGGCAAGCCTGACATTTCGCGGAATCACGGCCTTGAAAACCTTGTCTCCAAAGTGGGTCAATAGCTGATCCGAGACCTGCTGAGATAGCGTCATTCGGGGGTCAAACATCACCCTCAACAGACCAATAATCTGCAGTTTTGGATTAAGGTTGGCGTGTACTCGCTTAATTGAATTCACAAGATCGGAAAGGCCCTCGAGAGCAAAGTATTCACATTGCATGGGAATGATGACGCCGTGAGCAGCGCACAAGCCGTTCAGGGTGAGCAGGGACAAGGACGGCGGGCAGTCAATCAAGACAAAATCATATTGGTCAGAAACGGCCTCAATCGCTGCCGCCAGGCGATGCTCGCGCCCACTCAAACCTACCAACTCAATCTCGGCGCCAGCCAGATCACGATTCGCAGACAGCACATCATAGTCACCGGCACCGGCCCTTTTTCGGGCCTCGGCAATGGTCATTTCGCCCAGCAGAACCGGATAAACCGACTGCTCAAGGCCGTGCTTGTCCACCCCGCTGCCCATGGTGGCGTTGCCCTGGGGGTCTAGGTCGATGAGTAAAACCCTTTGGCCAATTCGCGACAGCGCGGCTGCCGTGTTCACCGCGGTCGTGGTCTTACCCTCACCCCCCTTTTGGTTGGCGACCGCAAAGA
>JBBAQV010000104.1:0-3566 GCA_040400125.1 Burkholderiaceae bacterium | reverse complement strand
CGGACATCTGTGTCTTTCAGCCGAGCAAAGAGTGGCGAGTGAGCGAGAACAATCTTTTTTCTCAGGGTGCCAACACGCCATACATCGGCATGGACATTCAAGGGCAGGTCACCACGGTCTTGGTGGATGGCCGATGCGCTTTTCGTCGCGACCGCGGAGGCTTTCCCTCCTGAGGCGGGCCGCAGCCATGAGACTCGCCTGGCGAGCCCTTGCACTGGTTGTGCTTCTTGTTGTGGGGCTTTTGATCGCTGCGTCGATCTATCGATGGGTAAGCCTTGCCTCTCAGAATGCAATTCGCCAACGCTGGTCAAAGTTATTGCTTTGCATCTGCGGCGTTCGGCTCAACGTCACGGGTACTGGACACACGCTTCGGGTTTCGCGCCCAAGTCTGGTGGTCATGAACCACGTCTCATGGCTTGATATCTTTGCTCTGAATGCGGTGTTCCCCGTCACCTTTGTGGCGAAGTCCGAGATTCGACAATGGCCCCTGGTGGGTTGGCTTGTGTCTGGCACACGAACCATTTTTATCGAGCGCGGAAACCGACATGCCGTCAGGGCTGTGAACCACGAGATGCTTCGTCGAATTGAAGCCGGCGAACATGTGGCCTTTTTCCCCGAGGGCACCACCAGCGATGGACAAAGTCTTTTGCCTTTCCATGCCAGTCTTTTTTCAATTGCGCTGGATCACCCGATTGATGTTTTTCCCGTCACGCTTCGCTATTCCCAGCACGAACAGTTCAGCAGCATCCCTGCCTACACCGGTGAGCAGACGCTGGTGAATTCCATGGCCTCTATTCTTTCGAACCCTGGTCTTGCCGTGACACTTCAAGTTCATGAATGCATTGGCCATCCATCCGGGGCGCTCACGCGCCACGAACTTGCCGAAATGGCGTTTCGGTCCATTCAGTCCTCTTTAGAGGCCGCCTCAAGGCTCGACTGAATAAATAGTTTCTGGTCTTCGAGACGAATCGCGGTGAGCTGCCGCCCCCAGACGCAACCCGTGTCCAGCGCGATGAGGTTGGGTCGAACCATGAGTCCAAGCGTTGACCAGTGCCCGAAGACAATCCGTTGGTTCGCCGTTTTTCGGCCCTTGGCATCGAACCAGGGCACGAGCTGAGGCGTTTGTTCAGGCGCAAGTTTGCTTTTGAACTCGGGGATACCCTGTCGATCCAGATAGCGAAGTCGAGTGAATGTGCTCAGAATGGCACGAAGCCGTTTCTGGCCGCTTAAACCGTCAGCCCAGTGGGGCTTGCTGCCGGTCATCATTTCGGCGATGAAGTCGGCCCAGTGTCGGCTCTTGAGACGCCTTGAGACTTCACCAGCGAGCTTAACGGTCTGCTGGACTGTCCAGTGGGGGAGAATTCCCGCGTGAACCATCAGGGTGTCACCGTCGGCATGAGCAAGGGGTCGGGCGCGAACCCAGTCGACCAGATCTTGGGCATCGGAGGCGCGAAGAATTCCCTGAACCGTGTCGCCAGGCTGGGGTGAGCGCACTCCCGCTGCGATCGACAGCAGGTGAAGATCGTGGTTACCCAGCACGCTGATGGCCCGTGGGCCTGCGGCAATGATTCGGCGCAAGGTCTTAAGCGATTTAGGGCCACGGTTGACCAGGTCGCCCACCAGCCAGAGACGGTCTCGGCGAGGGTTCAATGGCAGCTGTGCCACCAAAGCCTCGAGGCTGTCGCAGCAGCCTTGAACATCACCAATTGCGTATCGGGCCATGGTCGTCGATTCGGTTCGCCACTCTTTAGAATAGAGCTTTTATTGTCGCATCAATACTGCGCCCTCCGAAGTCGGGGGGGCAGGGATTCAGCCCCTTGAGGAGAAGCACGTGCAGCTTGCCGCATCAATTTTTAAAGCCTATGACATCCGGGGCATCGTGGATGAGACCCTCACAGAGTCCGCGGTGCAGTCGATCGGTGCGGCGCTTGGCATCATGATTCGTCAGGCGGGTCGACATCAATGCGTGGTGGGGCGTGATGGAAGGCTCTCGGGGCCAAGGCTGGTTGATGCGCTCTCGAACGGCTTGATGTCAGTGGGTGTTGATGTGATTGACATCGGAATGGTGCCAACGCCAGTGGTCTATTACGCCACCGTGAAGACAGGGTGTGGCACGGGCGTGGCCGTCACTGGAAGTCATAACCCCCCTCAATACAATGGCTTGAAGATGATGGTGGCTGGTACCACGCTCTGGGGCGAGACCATTCAAGAGATTCGGCGTCTGATTGAATCCGGTGAGGTTGATCAGGCGATGAAGAACCAGGCCAACCAGAAGTTAGCCTTAGGCCAACGTACCCGTCAGCCGGAGATGGTGGATCACTTCACGCAGGCCATTGTGGATGACATTTCACTGAGCCGGCCCATGTCGGTGGTGGTGGATGCCGGCAACGGCGTGGCAGGCGGCGTTGCGCCAAAGCTTTTGGAGCGTCTGGGATGCAAGGTGCAGGCACTTTACTGTGAGGTGGATGGCCATTTTCCAAACCATCATCCCGATCCCGCCCACCCTGAAAACCTGCAAGATCTGATTCGGGCCGTGAAAGCCAGCGATGCCGAGATTGGTCTGGCGTTTGACGGCGATGGTGATCGTCTGGGCGTTGTGACCAAGTCGGGCGCCATTATCTGGCCGGATCGTCAGCTCATGCTTTATGCGGCCGATGTGCTTCGATCAAAGCCAGGAAGCCCCATCATCTTTGATGTGAAATGCTCTCGGCATGTCGCTGCATGGATCCGCCAACACGGCGGCGAACCCCTCATGTGGAAGACGGGGCATTCCTTGATCAAGGCCAAGCTCAAAGAAACTGCGGCCCCGTTGGCCGGTGAAATGAGTGGCCATATCTTTTTCAATGACCGGTGGTTTGGTTTTGATGATGCACTCTACACCGCAGCTCGTCTGCTTGAGATTTTGTCGCGTGAGCAAAATCCTTCTGCTGTCCTGGAGCATCTTCCAAATGCCACGTCCACGCCGGAGCTTCAGCTGGCGATGCAGGAGGGTGAGAACGTGGCTCTGGTGAATCGTCTTCGTGATGAAGGTGTCTTTGCATCCAGCACCGATCGCATCACCATCGATGGAATTCGTGTGGAATACGCCGACGGTTTTGGTCTGGCCAGGCCTTCCAATACAACACCCGTGGTGGTCTTGCGTTTTGAGGCGGACCATCCTGATGCGCTGGCAAGAATTCAGTCGGAGTTTCGTGCGAACTTCACGCGTCTTGCTCCAGGTGTGGAGTTACCGTTTTAGTGGCCTTAACGCCGTCAACTTTCCGTGTGTTGCTGGTGAAGACCAGCTCATTGGGCGATCTTGTCCACACGCTTTCAGCCGTGGAAGAGGCCCGACGGCACCGGCCTGACATGCGGCTGGACTGGGTCTGCGAGGAGGCCTTGGTGGATATTCCAAGGCTTGCGGGCTGCGTGGATCGGGTGATCCCGGTGGCGATTCGCCGGTGGCGCCGCAGTCTGTTTCGAGTGGCCACCTGGAAAGAAATCCGACAGTGTTGGTTGTCGCTAAGAGCGCGTCGCTATGATCGAGTGATTGATGCACAGGGTCTGATTAAAACCATGTGGATCAC
>JBBAQV010000103.1:0-3633 GCA_040400125.1 Burkholderiaceae bacterium | reverse complement strand
ATCCAAAAGCGAACAAGACAAAAACCGCGACATACGACGCGCGCGAGCGAAAATCAGAGGATTCGTGAGGTCGAAAATCGGGCATTCGAAGCGTCCCCTAACCCACCAAGAACGGGTTCGAGTCAGGCGCCATTAAAGACCTCGAGATGCATGGGCCCTGCGATCAAGATGCCCAAGCATCCAGCTCGCAAAAGGGATCCACAGTGCCGAAGTGGCCAAAGGCGCAGCCACGTACCCCCAGATGGGGTAGCTGCCCGTCAAGAAGAGCTGAACCAGTGCCACCGCCAGGTTGGCCAGGAAAAACAAGGGCAGAAGCTGCAGCGCCTGACCAGGCACCGAATACCAGAGAAGGCGTCGATGTAAAGCCACTGCACTGTAAGAGAGCACCGAATAGGCCAACGCATGCTGGCCCAAGAGGGCGCCTGAATGAACATCAATCACCAGGCCCAACAGCCAAGAGAGCAAAACGCCAACCCTTTGAGGCTGATAGACATTCCAAAAAACCAACACCATCGCTAAAAAGTGAGGCATCGGCCAGCCACCCCAGGGCAGCATCTCTAGGCCGAAAGCGATCAGAATTGACCAGGCAATGCTGCTGGTCTCCGGGCGCCGCCCTAAGGTCTGACGAGCCATGTTATTTCACCGTCCCCGAAGTGGGGGGCTTGGGAACATCGAGCTCCCGGGGGGCAGGAGGAATAAGCTCTTGATTCACCAGAATCACCAACACATGCTGACGAGTACCGATTGATGAAACCGGCGTGGCCCAGGCCCTCATGAAGCGTCCGTTGCCGACGCGTTCGACCTGATCGATGGTCGCCACGGGAATTCCTGGCGGATAGATTCCGTCAAGCCCCGAAGTCGATAAAAGATCACCTGGCTCAATCTCCGCATTGATATTTAGGTAACGAAGCTCAAGCTGCTGGCCATTGCCTGCGCCCTGAGTCAGCGTTCGTATGCCGGAGCGCGGCAAATTAACAGGAATCGAAAGCGTTGAATCAGTCACCAGCGAAACCTCGGAGGTGATGGGCGACACACGAACCACCTGGCCAATCAATCCCTGGGCATTCACGACGGGGTGTCCTGGAACAACGCCATCTTGACTGCCACGATTAATCACAATTCGGTTGCTGAATGCGTCTCGGGTTTCGTGGCTGATCTTGGCGACCAGCGTTCGATGCTTGACCTCTTTGCCAAGAGCGACGAGCGCTCGTAGGCTTTCATTTTCAAGACGAAGCTGATCCACCATCAGCGTGGTGTCAGCAAGCAATGCTTCTTTTTCGGCAATCTGTCGTTGGGCGCGTTCAGTGTCCAAAAGCACAAACCCATAGCTCTGAAACCAGGCCAGGCTGTTGCGCGGGAACATGAAGACCTGCTCGACGGGATAAAGCAACATGGAAAGCCCCTGACGCAAAGGCTTCATCACCCCAAGGTGAACATCCGCAACCATGGTCAGGATGGCCAGCGTGGTGGCGATAAAAAACTTCAGTCTTGAGGAAAGACCTTGTTTGAACAAAGGCGGAGGAATATGCGGGAGTGCCATGTCAACGAACGGTCACTCCCGGGCTGGAACAGTTACTCAACCGCAAAAAAATCCTTGAATTCATCGATTCGTTCAAGGGCTTCGCCACAGCCTCGAACCACGCAAGACAAGGGGTCTTCAGCAATGTAAACAGGAAGGCCTGTCTCTTCGCTGAGCAGTCGATCAAGGTCGCGCAAAAGCGCGCCGCCGCCGGTGAGGACCAGCCCTCGTTCAGCAATGTCTGCTGCAAGTTCAGGCGGGGTCTGCTCAAGCGCATTCTTGACGGCAATCACGATCTGATTCAGAGGCTCCGACAGCGCCTCAAGAATTTCATTGCTGGACACCGTGAAGGAGCGGGGGATACCTTCGCTGAGATTGCGGCCACGCACTTCCATTTCGCGAATTTCGCTGCCAGGAAATGCCGAGCCAATTTCTTTCTTAATGGCTTCCGCAGTTTGCTCGCCAATCAGCATTCCGAAATTTCGACGAATGTAATTGGTGATGGCCTCATCGAACTTGTCGCCACCAACGCGAACGCTTCCTGCATAGACGAGTCCGCCCAGGGAAATTACGCCCACTTCGGTGGTACCACCACCGATATCAACCACCATGGAGCCTCGGGGCTCGGAGATCAATAGACCGGCACCGATCGCGGCAGCCATCGGCTCTTCAATCAGAAACACCTGGCTCGAACCTGCCGAGAGCGCCGACTCTCGAATGGCGCGTCGCTCCACCTGAGCGGACCCACCTGGAACCCAAACGATGACGCGAGGCCTTGGGCTGAGAAACTTTTTCTCGTGCACCATACGAATGAACTGTTTAAGCATCTGCTCGGTGACGGTGAAGTCAGCGATCACGCCATCTTTCATTGGGCGAATGGCTTCGATGTTTCCCGGCACTTTGCCAAGCATTTGTTTGGCTTTAAGACCCACAGCTTCAATCACTTTTTTTCCGCCTGAGCCAGGCTCATGGCGAATGGCGACCACAGAGGGCTCGTCCAGCACGATGCCTTTGCCACGCACAAAAATCAGCGTGTTGGCGGTGCCAAGATCGATGGCGATGTCTTGAGAGAAATAATTGCGGAGAAGTCCGAACATGGGGGAACCTGCGTTAAAAAGAAAAGGATAATAAAGCAACATCTCTATCTTAAAGCTTCTGAGCCCGTGAACCTGAAACCTGAAGACCTCCAAAAACTTGCCCGACTGGCCCGACTCAGCATCAACGACCAGGAACTTCAAAGCACCCTTCCAGCGCTAGAGTCTGTGGTGAACTGGGTGAGCGAGCTGCATGGCGCGCCCACCGAAGGGGTGCTGCCCATGGCCCACCCCGATGACCTTGCCCTGCGCCTGCGAACCGACCAGGCCCAGCCCCTGCCCTCCCGAGAATCCCTGATGCAAAACGCCCCACAGGCATCTGCCGGGCTTTTTATTGTTCCCAGGGTCGTCGAATAATGGTTGATATTTCCCCGTTTTCTGATCTTGCCGGGCTCGCACAGGCGCTGCGAACCAAGGCCATCAGCGCCCCCGAGCTCGGTGATCTATTTCTCGGCAGGCTACAAGCTGACCCCACCAATGCCGCGCTCGCCATTGACCCTCAGGTGAGTCAATTGCAGGCCCAAAACGCCCAGGCCCGGATCGACTCCGGCGAGCTCAAAAGCCAAGCTGCACTTGAATCTCCCGGGTTTTCCCTGCTGGGTCTTCCCATTGGACACAAAGACATCTTTGTCACCCGTGACTGGCCCACCACCGCGGCCTCAAAGATTTTGGGGGCCTACCGAAGCCCCTTCGATGCCACCGTCGTGGAACGGCTGGCGTCGGCGGGCATGGTGGGTATGGCCAAACTGAACTGCGACGAGTTTGCCATGGGGTCAGCCAATCTGCATTCCGCCTTCGGGCCAGTGAAAAACCCGTGGGACTTCACGGCCGTGCCCGGGGGCTCGTCAGGGGGATCCGCGGCCGCAGTTGCCGCAGGGCTCCTTCCCGCAGCCACCGGCACCGACACCGGAGGGTCGATTCGACAGCCCGCCGCCATGTGCGGCATTACCGGCATCAAGCCTTCGTACGGCAGGGCCTCTCGGTGGGGAATGATTGCCTACGCATCAAGCCTTGATCAGG
>JBBAQV010000102.1:2197-3666 GCA_040400125.1 Burkholderiaceae bacterium | reverse complement strand
CCACGCGCTTTAAAACCGGCCTGATCAATCAGCCAGCCCGCAGAGATCTTGCACTGTGTTGAGTTTCCAGGCATTGAATACACAGGAAGCCCTGGGTGTTCGGCCTTTAACGCCTGGGCTTGCGCCGTTGTCACGATTGGGTTTTTAAAAAAACTTCCCACATTGCCAAGCTTGGCGGGGTCAGGCAGTTTGCTTTCCCGAATGCGAATCACAGCCTGTGCAACATCCAAGGGGCTCGGGGTGCGAACCTCTTTTTGAAGATCGCCATACGCAAGGTTGACCTTTGCCTTAGCCACCGGCACAAGCTGCATGCAGATCTGGGTGATGACATACCGGGGGGCATTCCACGGCCCCTGAATGGCGGGGTCTTTGAAGATGCTGTCGCGGTAGCCAAAGCGGCATTGCGCCTTCGTGAATTCCACGAACGATTCGGTTTGGAAATCCCAGGCGGTCAGGCTGACAAAAACATCCTTCAGTTCAACGCCATAGGCGCCGATGTTTTGCACGGGGCTGGCACCCACCGTTCCGGGAATGAGCGCCAGGTTTTCAAGCCCAGCCCATCCCTGTTCCAGTGACCACATCACGGTGTCATGCCAGCTTTCACCGGCGCCACAGCGCAGTAGCCCCTGCGCGTTGATGGACCTTCCCTTGATACGGTTCACCAGGGCCACAGCGGGCAGATCTTGATGAATCACCACATTGCTGCCGCAGCCAAGAATCACCCGTGGCTGGCCACGAATGCTGCGGCTGATTTCGGGAAGATCTTCGGCCTGCTGAACGATCAGGCCGTAATCGGCCTTGGCATGAAAGCCCAGGGTATTGAAGCGGGTAAGGTCAAAGCCTGACAAGGGCTGTCGTCAAGAGGGGGTGTAGCCCAGCCGCACGTAAATGGGCGCATAGGCTTCAGCCTGGGTAACTTCCACCAGGCCTTCACGGGCAAGCTCCAAAAGGGCCAGGAAGTGCACCACCACAATCGGCACGCCACCACCGTGGGCCAGCTCTTCCATGAAGAGTTCGGTGAACTCAACAAACGGTCGGCCCTGCAGAAACTTCAGAATGCGCGACATGTGTTCTCGAACGGAAAGCGGTTCGCGCGAAATATGGTGATGAGCGGTGAGCTTGGCCCTGCGAAGAATGTCGGTCCAGGCGGCGCGAAGGTCATTGGGGTCGACGTCGGGAAGTTTAGGCGCCACCGTCTGATCCACATAGGCCTGCGCCACCATCACGTCTCGGCCAAGCTGTGGGAACTGGTCAATCTGTTGGGCCGCAATCTTCATTTGTTCGTACTCAAGCAGACGACGAACCAGTTCGGCGCGTGGGTCATCCACTTCCTCTTCGCCTTCTTTGGGCCGAACGGGCAGCAGCATCCGTGATTTGATCTCGATCAGCATGGCCGCCATCAGCAGGTAATCGGCGGCAAGCTCAAGGTTGCGTGTGCGAATCTCTTCCACATAGGTCAGGTACTGCTT
>JBBAQV010000102.1:0-2097 GCA_040400125.1 Burkholderiaceae bacterium | reverse complement strand
TGCTGATTGGCGGCGATCAGGGCATCAATGGACTCCCGGTCCACCCGTGTCATCAGGTGCGAAAAGCCATGAAGCTTGTGAATGGGCGGGCTGGCCAGGTCGGTCCAGGCCAGAGGCTGAGCCAGCTGGAAAAGCTCGCTCTCCACCCGCTGGGCGGTAGCCGGAAGAATGGGCTTTAAAAGCACGGTCAGCTGAGCGAAGGATTTCATGATCACCGTGCAGACCTGGTGCAGGCGGGGCAAAAGACGAGCGTCGGTGAGTGACTGTTTGGCCAGTTCCCAAGGTTTTTCAGCATCCACGAATTCATTGACCAGGTCCATCAGCGCGGTGGTCTCGCGCACCACCTTCGCGGTGTCACGGCTGGCATAGGCCTGAGCAATTCCCGGGGCCGCTGCCTGAATGGCATTGGACAGCGCATTGGGGTCAGCAAGAGTTTGCGCATGAAGCTCACCTTCAAACCGCTTGGTGATGAAGCCTGCGGAGCGGCTTGCAATGTTCACGTACTTGCCCACCAGGTCGCTATTGATTCGTGCAATGAAGTCGCTCAGGTTCAGGTCAAGATCTTCCATCGAGCCATTGAGTTTCGCAGCGAAGTAATAGCGCAGCCACTCGGGGTTGAGCTTTTGTTCAATGTAGCTTTGAGCGGTGATAAAGGTGCCGCGGGATTTGCTCATCTTCGCGCCGTCGACCGTTAAAAAGCCGTGGGCAAAGACATTGGTGGGGGTTCGATAGCCAGCAAACTTCAGCATGGCCGGCCAGAAGAGGGTGTGGAAGTAAAGAATGTCTTTGCCAATAAAGTGGTACTGCTCCACCGTCGAATCTTCTCGAACGAAGCTTTCAAAGTCACGGCCCGTGTTGGCGCAGAACTTTTTCAGGCTTGCGTAATAGCCAATCGGTGCGTCAAGCCAGACATAGAAATATTTACCTGGGGCACCTGGAATTTCAAAACCGAAATAGGGCGCATCGCGCGAGATGTCCCAATCAGCAAGACCACCTTCTTCGCCAAGCCACTCTTTCAGTTTGTTGCTGGCTTCGGGCTGAAGCCTTTCGTCGTGGATGGCCCACTGACGAAGAAAGTCTGAGCAGCGTGGGTCTGAAAGCTTAAAAAAGTAATGGTCGGATTCTTTTCGAACGGGGGCCGCACCGGAGACCACTGAAAATGGGTTCTTTAAATCCGTGGGCCCATAGGTGGCGCCACAAGATTCACAGGAATCACCATATTGATCCTTTGCACCGCATTTGGGGCATTCGCCTTTGATGAAGCGATCCGGCAGGAACATCTCTTTCACCGGGTCGTACATCTGCTCGATCCGGCGCACCTCGATCAGGCCGTTGGCCTTCAGTGCCTCATAAAACTTTGACGACAGCTCTTGGTTTTCGGGGGAATGGGTGGAGTAGTAGTGATCAAAGGCAATGCCAAAACTTGAAAAGTCGCGGGTGTGTTCACCCCAGACTTTTTCAATCAAGGCCTCGGGGGTGATGCCCTCTTTTTCTGCGCGCAGCATGATGGGCGTGCCGTGGGTGTCGTCGGCGCAGACATAGACCACATCGTGGCCCTGCATCCGATGAAAGCGGGCCCAGATGTCCGTTTGAATGTATTCAACAAGATGGCCCAGGTGAATCGCACCGTTGGCATAGGGCAGGGCCGAGGTGACAAGAATCTTCCGTAACCCGTGGCTTTGAGGAGCTTGAGGCGCAGGCGTAGCGGCCTGCTCGGCGGTTGGGTTTGGGGTGGTCGCGGAACTTAAAGACATGGATTGTTCGTGCATTTCCGGGGGAATTGGGGAAGATCCGAGGGGCCGGGCTTCCGTGTCAGTCGTGAAGCCCTGTATTCTGCCCCATCTATGGAAACAAACCTTCTGAACCAAGTTAATTCCCTCCTTTCCACCGTCTTCGACCCAAGGCTTGGCCCCTCGCCGGGCAAGGATCTGGTCAGCGCCAAAATGCTGGGCAAAGTCGCCCTTGACGGCGGGGCGCTATCGGTTGAAATCGTGCTTCCCTACGCAGCTCTGGGTGAAACGGCCCTGTGGCAAGAGCGGGTGAGGCTGGCCCTGGCGGGCATCGCCCCAGGGGGCAAGGTGGATGTCACCGTTCGGG
>JBBAQV010000101.1:0-3684 GCA_040400125.1 Burkholderiaceae bacterium | reverse complement strand
CTTGTTGTAGAAAGCGGGGCCGTCGATGGGCTGGTATCCACGGGGAAGCCCTTTTTTGATTCTGTCTTCTTCTGCCTGCTTTACAGCCCTAAGAAGCGGCAATTTACCGTTATCGTCGTAATAAACGCCAACGCCAAGGTTGACTTTTTCGGCACGCTGGTCAGCAAGGTAGGTTTCGGTCAGACCCAAAATGGGGTCTTTGGGGGCCATTTCAACGGCGGCAAACAGGGATGTGGATTGGGTGGTCATGAGGTGTTTTTGAGGTGGTCTTGAGGCCTTCATGGGCCGTTTGTCAAGGGCTCGGCAAAAGAAAAAAGTCTGGAAATTCAGGGCCTAAACAGCGAAAATGCGCGATTGCACAAATTTTCCTGTCACAACGAACAGCACCCGAAAGTCTAGCATGGGAGTCCGTGAAACCCCGGGGGTGATTCAGTACCCCGGAAGCCCGTTTGAGTTGGCTCTGCCGTTTGAGCCCGCAGGCGATCAGCCTGAGGCGATTGCACGCCTCACGCAAGGGGTGGAAGACGGGCTGGCCTTTCAAACTCTGCTGGGTGTGACGGGTTCAGGCAAGACCTTCACCATGGCCAATGTCATTGCCCGGCTTGGCCGTCCGGCACTGATTCTTGCGCCCAACAAAACCTTGGCTGCTCAGCTTTATTCCGAAATGCGCGAATTCTTCCCCCGCAACGCGGTGGAATACTTCGTCTCTTATTACGACTACTACCAGCCCGAGGCCTATGTGCCCCACCGGGACCTGTTCATTGAAAAAGATTCCGCCATCAATGAGCACATTGAACAGATGCGGCTTTCGGCCACCAAATCTTTGCTGGAGCGCCGCGACACCGTCATTGTTGGTTCGGTGTCCTGTATCTATGGCATTGGTAACCCCTCGGACTATCACCAGATGGTGCTCATCGTTCGCCAGGGCGACAAAATTAGCCAGCGAGACCTCATTGCCCAGCTGGTGCGCATGCAGTACCAGCGCAACGACATTGAGTTCTCGCGCGGCGCCTTTCGGGTTCGCGGCGACACCATTGACATCTTCCCCGCCGAACACGCCGAACTTGGCCTGCGGGTCGAGCTCTTTGACGACGAGGTGGAATCCCTTCAGCTCTTTGACCCGCTGACGGGGCGCATTCGCCAAAAGATTCCCCGTTTTGCGGTGTATCCGTCTTCCCATTACGTGACCCCCCGGGAAGTCGTCTTGCGTGCGGTCGAAACCATCAAGGCGGAACTGGTTGAGCGTTCCAAATTCTTTGTTGACGAAAACAAGCTTGTGGAAGCCCAGCGCATTGAGCAGCGAACCCGCTTTGATCTGGAAATGCTGGCTGAACTTGGCTTTTGCAAGGGCATTGAAAATTACACCCGCCACCTTTCCGGCGCCCAGCCCGGTGAGCCACCGCCCACCCTGGTGGATTACCTGCCCAAAGATGCCCTGATCTTCATTGACGAAAGCCATGTGACCATTGGCCAGCTGGGCGGGATGTATCGCGGCGACCGTTCGCGCAAACAGACCTTGGTTGACTTTGGCTTTCGGCTTCCTTCGGCACTCGATAACCGGCCACTGAAATTCGAAGAGTTCGAACCCAAGATGCGCCAGGCCATTTTCGTTTCGGCCACGCCTTCGGTTTACGAACTTGAAAAAAGCGGTGGCGCCGTGGTGGAGCAGGTGGTGCGGCCCACGGGCTTGGTGGACCCTCAAATCGAGGTTCGCCCCGCGCTTTCTCAGGTGGATGACCTTCTTGGCGAGATCAAGCTTCGTGTCGACAAGCAAGAACGTGTGCTGGTCACCACGCTCACGAAACGCATGGCCGAAGACCTGACGGATTACCTCAGCGACAACGGCATTAAGGTGCGCTACCTGCACTCCGACATCGACACCGTGGAGCGGGTTGAAATCCTTCGAGACCTTCGCCTCGGCGCCTTTGATGTTCTGGTGGGCATTAACCTTTTGCGTGAAGGCTTGGACATTCCGGAAGTTTCTCTGGTGGCCATTCTGGACGCCGACAAAGAAGGCTTTCTGCGTTCCGAGCGAAGCCTGATTCAAACCATCGGCCGTGCTGCGCGCCACCTGAATGGCCGGGCCATTCTTTATGCGGACCGCATGACTGATTCCATGCGCCGAGCCATTGATGAAACGGAGCGCAGGCGCAACAAGCAGATGGCGTTCAATAGCGAAAAGGGCATCACGCCCAAGGGCGTCTTTAAAAAGATTCGTGACCTCATCGACGGTGTGGTTGACCCTCAAGCCTCCGAAGCCCTGCTGGCCAATGCCGCGGCCTCGTCTGGTTTGGCCGCCGCGGGCGAGCGTTCGCCGAAAGATCTCGCGCGGGAACTCACGCGTTTAGAAAAAGCCATGCATGAGCATGCAAGGAATTTGGAGTTTGAAAAGGCTGCCCAGCTGAGAGATCAGCTGGCGCGTTTAAAAGAAGAAGTGTTTGGCGTTGACAAGTTGCAAGACTCAATAGAAAAGGCGTTTGTATGACAAATTTTGACAGCACATCAGAACAAGAAATGACTGAATCAACGGCGTTCGATTCGGCGATGTCATTAGGCAAGCCGAAGGCCAATCGGCCAGCCAAGAAAGCCGAAGTACCCATTGGCATGAAGACGAAGATTCTGTTCGTCTGCATGGGCAACATCTGCCGCTCGCCCACCGCCCATGGCGTATTTCAGAACCTGGTGAAGACCGGCAACCTGCAAGACTTCGTGATGAGCGACTCCGCAGGAACCCATGACTTTCACGTGGGCGAAGCGCCAGATCAGCGCGCCGTGAATGCCGCAGCCAAGCGTGGCTATGACCTGTCCACCACGGTGGCCCGCAAGATCGAGCCCAGCGACTTCACCAGCTTTGATTACATCCTGGCCATGGACTGGGAAAACCTGGCGTTGCTGCAGCGCATGTGCCCCCGCCCCCTGCAGCACAAGCTTCAGCTTCTGATGCGCTTTGCCACGGAATTTGAAGCCGCCACCATCAATGACCCGTATCACGGTGGCCCCCAGGGTTTTGAGCAGGCACTCGATTACATCGAAGACGCCTGCAACGGCCTGATGGAGGTGGTTCGCCGCCGCGCCACGATGGTCGCTGCCGCCTAAAACGCGGCGAAGGCCTGGTTTCAAGCCCTTGTGCAATGCAGGGGTTTATTTCCCCAATAGTTGAGTAAATCGTTCGGGCAAGCTAAACTTCCGACTAATTTACTCAATTATTCGGAGGATCGAATGCGACTGACGACCAAAGGCCGTTTTGCAGTAACCGCCATGATTGATCTGGGGCTTCGCCAGGACAAGGGTCCGGTCACCTTGGCGGCCATCAGCCAGCGCCAGAAAATTTCTCTGTCTTACCTGGAACAGCTCTTTGGACGGCTTCGCCGCCACGAGCTGGTGGAATCTATGCGCGGCCCCGGCGGAGGCTACAAGCTGGCCCGTGGCGGCAAGGACATCACCGTGGCCGACATCATTTACGCGGTGGATGAGCCCATTGACGCCACCCAGTGCGGCGGCAAACAGAATTGCCATGAAGAGCAGCAGTGCATGACCCATGAACTCTGGGCCAGCCTGAACCGCCACATGGTGGATTACCTGGATTCAGTCTCTCTGCATGACCTGGTCGAAGAGCAGCGCACCAAGCGCGGTGGCGCGTCAGAGTCTGTGGCCGTGCGCCGTCATGTCATGTTCCAAGAGCCC